>NZ_JAKUDW010000010.1:0-97755 GCF_022662595.1 Bacillus cereus group sp. BfR-BA-01524
TTGGCTCGTCATAAAGGCGTAAACATTTTGACCAATTTCCACATAACGTTTCCCATTCACCAGCAGGATATACTTCCGTACGCAATATATGAAGTGGTATACGTAAATTCAATAACCGACCACTAAGCGTCGTACGAGTAACTCCCGCTGGCATTAAAAACTTTGCTTCAATTACCTTTTTCAGCTCCATCAACGAGTATTCTGGATAACTCATCAATATTTCATTTGAATGAGGCCAGACCTCAGTATCATTTGAATGACGGCGTACCGTATACTCATGTTGATATAAGCCGACAATACGATGCCATATCTCTAAATGGTTAAATAAATCGCTATTTAAATCCCTTGCATATAAAAAATGTTCTTGTTTATTTACTTCTGTAATTTTTGCAAGCAAACGTTTATTAGCAATAATCTTACCTGACCAAATTATTGTAGGTTCTTTCTTTAAATTATTTACCCATTCCCCCATTGGTAATAAATGATTCCAAGCACGAATTTTTATTTTTTCATCAGGTACTACCTGTACAGCAACGCGTTTACAACCTAATGCCATCATAGCCTTCATACGATGGGCACCATCAAGTAACAGATAATTACCATCACTAAGCTCAGATACTAAGGGAGGATTCCGTAAAACACCTTCGCTTTCCATTACACGACAAATTTGTTCCAATCTTTTGTGTTCATATGATTCATGAAAGCGAATTTGCTTGGGATGTAAGAGATCTAAGGCCGAAATAATTTCACTCATAAAAACAGCTCCTCAAATAATTACATAAATTCTAAGCTTATCAAATAACTAATTTTTTATAATGATTAGTCGTGTTTACCGATATTTAGCAGCCATTAGACAATTATTTCAAACTGCATTTTAATAATTTTACTAGTCTTCTAATAAAACACCAATTTCATTTTCCCTAGCCCTTTGATAGTAATAAGCAGCAATGACTACATCAAATATGGCCATACCCATTGGATTAAATAATATTGCTTTGTCATAAGGGAAGTTTTGCAGTGCTCCTCGGATTACAACGTCAGCAATTAATACTGTATCTTCTTTTTGTAAACCTCTTTCAAGGTGCATCCTTTCAACATCAGTTTTTTCACGACAGACTTCTTCCCAATTATCAACAACTAGTGTTTTTGTATATTCTAAGATATCAGGCTTAAAATCACGAAGAGAAACATTGAGTAGTAGCGCCCCATCTTTAGGTTTCTTATCAATATAACCTTCTGCAGAAACAGTACAAGTAATAAAAAATATCAGCATCATTATAGGCTTCTTCATATGCATTAACCTTTTGAGTTTTAGAATAAATTTCCTCAGGAATTAATTCGTCTTTAATTCCATTGATATCATATAAGTAAACACTTTCGATTTTATCGCCTAATAGGGCAATTACCATCTTTAAATGCATCTGACCAATAGGTCCAAATCCAATAATTCCAACTTTAACATTATTTAAATCTCTTAACTTGGCAAACTCTCTAATTTCTTGAGCATAATTTGCTTCCTTTCTTGGTTAAAATCTAAAAAAATAATTAAAGATAAATATGTGTAAATGTTCTTTCGAATGTACTTCAAATAGAACTTATACCTGAAAGACAATAAATGCTAGATTCTTTAGTATCGATAAGCTAAGCACCATTCAAGTACTGCCATAGCACTATTTAACTTATTTTCGGCCTGGGTAAATACAATACTTTTCGGTCCATCAATAACTGTTGCTGCTACTTCTTCACCTCGGTGTGCTGGAAGGTCATGCATAAAAGTAGCTTCCGGATATAAAGTCAAAATTTTCTCTGTCACTGCAAATGGATTAAATGCATCTTTCCATAAAGGATCTATTTTGCTTGTCCCTGTTGTTTGCCACCTTGTTGTATATACAACATCCACTTCACTAGGTAACATTTTTATATCATGACATTCTATAACTTTAGCGCCAGAAAATCGTGCATATTCTTTTGATTTTTCAAGCACACTTGGAGACACTCCATAACCAGCAGGTGTAAAAAGATATAACTCCGTACCTGGAAAACGAGATAAAGAAAGAGCTAGAGCTGCTGCACTGTTATTACCTTCTCCCATATATAAAACCCGTAATCCAGCTATTTCACCAAATTTTTGTTTCATTGTTGTTAGGTCTGTTAGCGCTTGTGTTGGATGTTCTTCCGCACTCATTGCATTAATGACTGACATACGACTTTGAGATGCCAGTTTTTCCATTTCCTTTTGACTATCTGCAGTTCTTGCTACTAGTCCATCCAGCATTCGCGAAAGCACTTGAGTAGTGTCTTCTATAGACTCCCCTGTATTTTCTTGCAAATCATTTGGACCATACGATACAATTTGTGCACCCATCTTTAATGCTGCAACAGAAAATGCCGATCGAGTTCTAGTCGATGTTTTACGGAAGTAAATCCCAATTATATTTCCAGTTAATATGTGATTAGGTTGCGATTTCCCTGTGGCAAATTCTACCCCACGAGTTACAATTTGGTTAAGATCACTATCAGTAAGATCCTCAAGAGTAATTAAATGTTTTCGAATAGCCATTATTATATTACCTCCCTTTTGAATAAGTGCATGTAACAAAAATGTATTTACATATGCATTTAAATAAAAACTATTAAACAGCTAAGGTAAAAAATAATAGATTGCAAATATAATTCATGTGGATCCATTACCACACTTTTCTATATTTGTTTTTAAACTAATGTATAGCAGTTGATATATAGCCTATATGAACTCGAATACTATTTTTACTCATAAATACTTACATATAATTCTATTGTTAGTCTATATTCCTATTTTTTATGATATGGCTCTGCTGAATATATTACACACTACAACGCTAAAAATATACTTAAAATACTGAATTTTCAGCTTTCTCAATTCTTTTATCAATTTTCTGTCAATTCATGCTTGAATTCTCTTTTTTACTAATAATATACATACAAAGTTGACCGTTTCTTTTATAGCCCCATCTCTAAAAAATCTCCCCATTCAAAAGTATCGTTTTCCAGATTATCAGTTAAGATGCAAATTACTGCTGCAGTTATTAAAGAGCCCTCTTTAAAAGAGATATACTCCTTCTACTGGCTCGCTATTAGTAGTTATGATAATCTCTTAATTGTTACAGCTACAACGTTAACAATTGCTATTTCAACTATTGATCTAAGTAAACAAACAATGAATGACATACTAATATATACAAAAAGTAATCTATTAAGCGTAAAATGATTGCATCTCCAGCAAGTTTAATTACTTATTTAGATCTTTATTTTCAGAATTTTCAAAATTAAATTCTCGAAAATTTTATTTCCTTAAGGAAATATCGATCATTTTATACTATGTAAGAATGCTTATCTTCTATAAAGTAATTACACAAATCAACAAAATCAATTTCAATTATTGATTCTGGAAAACTATCTATAGAAGCACAACAAGAAAGCTTATAATCTTTACCAATAGTAAACTTTTTATAATAAACCTCATTAGATAGCATGTCACCATAAAATATTGTATTTTTATTAATAACAAAAGAGTTTAAAGGTATAGTTAGTCCTTTCCCTATCCATTTAACAAAGCTTTCTTTTATAGTCCATAATTCATAAAACACCTCTAATTGTTGTTCTACATTTAATGAATTTAAATAATTAAATTCTTCCTCAGTAAATATATTTTTAATCATTGTAGTATCTATGGGCCGGACTTTTTCTACATCTATTCCTACTTCTTCCTCATGAATAGCTCCAACAACCCAACTTTCGGAATGTGATATATTAAAATGAAAATTATTTAACTCATCAACATAAGGCTTTCCGTACTCATTGTATTCATATTTAATATCTTTATTTTCTATTGAGAAGTTTGTAGTAATTAAATATCTTATTAAAATGTCTCCAATTAAGGCGCTATATTGATCGGGCTTTCTTTTATATTTCTGTATTTTCATCTGCTTTTCTTTCGAGACCAAACGTATAAGCTTCTGCATAATATCATGTTCTATATTTCCTGGCACACGTACCTTATATATATTCATTATATCCTTACCACCTAATCCCTTATATAGATACAAAAAACTCACAATGAATAATTCCCATTCATTTTCTAACCTCTTTATGTTTATTATTGAATAGGCTCAAAGTAAAAAGCCTCATAATATGTTATACACGAATTTATGAGACTTTTAGAAAATTAATAGTGTACAATTTTAAATAATATTTCACTTATTTACATGTGCTAATAAGAGCATTTGTTTAAAACTCCTTTTTATACTCTTTACCAATTCATGAATATGCTGCTTCTCTAACATACTCAGATGGGAACCTGGCACTTGCATAGCGTATACTTCCCCTGATGTATATTCATTCCATCTGTTACAATCTACTAGTGGGTGAATGTCATTAATAGATGCATTAAATAGAAAGATATCTGCTTTTATTTTTTGTTTACAATTATATTTTAGGTATGCATATCTATTAGCTATCATTACTTTTAACTTATTCATCATTGGATCTTCAAAATTTTGCTGAAAACTATTTTTATTCAATTTAAATTTTTTTAGTAAAGATTCTATTAATTGTTCTTCACTCATTTGTTCAAAACTAATTTTCTCAATCCCTAACTGATCATTGAATTTTTTCAATTCTTCAAATGCATTCTTAATATTTAAACTAAGAATCTCCTTACCTTGTTCAATAGGATGAACATCAAGTAAACCTAGAAAACTAACTTTATCACCTAGTTCTTCTAATTTTCTGGCCATTTCAAATGCAACTATTCCTCCAAAAGACCATCCTAATAAGGTGTATGGCCCTTCCCTTTTTACTTGTTTAATCTCTTCTATATATCTTACCGCCATTTCCTCTACAGATAAGTTTGGAAATCTACAATCATCATATCCTATAGATTGTAATCCATATACAGTCTTATCCTCCCCTAATTCTCTAGCCAAATCATAATAGTTTAATATACCCCCGCCTTGCCCATGAACAATGAACCATTGACTATCCTTGTTTGTTCCATTTTGAATTGGAATTAGACACTCACTGTCTATTCCTTTATTCCTACTTATTACATCACTTAATTGTTCAATAGTAGCCTTTTGAAATAATAAACTTAATGGCAGTTGCACATTAAACATTCTCTTGATACTTTCGAATAACTTTAATCCCTTAAGAGAATGACCACCTAATTCAAAGAAATTATCATTTATACCAATATTATTTACGCCTAATATACTACTCCAAATATCAATTAAACTACTATCTATTTCATTTCTTGGTGGTACATAATTACTATTGCTCATTGTATTTAGCTTCGGTAACTTGCTTCTATCTATTTTCCCATTTTGTGTTAATGGTATATTGTGAATTGGTATAAGTTGTTGAGGTATCATATAATGTGGTAACTTTGTTGCCAAATATGCTCTTACCTCTGGAATACTAATATCTTTTTCGGTAACTACGTATGCACATAAATACTTTTCTCCAGCTTCATCTTCTTGATCTATTACTACGGCCGTTTTGATTGTCTCATATTTTAACAAACTCGCTTCTATCTCACCTAGTTCTATTCGATATCCCCTTATTTTCACTTGATGATCCACTCGGCCCAAGTATTCAATGTTACCATCAGATAGCCACCTTGCTATATCTCCTGTTTTATATAGTTTCTCACCTGGTTCAAATGGATGATCAATAAATTTATCTACTGTTAATTCTTTTCGATTGATGTATCCTCTAGCTAACCCTATGCCAGAAATACATATTTCTCCTGGAACACCTATAGGTTGTATCCTGTGAAATGAATCCAATATATAAATTTTAGTATTTAACAATGGCGAGCCTATCGGTACGTTTTGTGTTGTAATTTCTTTATCACTCTCATATTGATAAGTTGTACAACAGACTGTAGCCTCTGTAGGTCCGTATCCATTTAATATTTGGAGGTTCCCCCTAAATAGATGATCGTATTTTGCGAGTAATTCTGTTTTAATTGGTTCTACTCCTACAAGTAGCTTATTTAACACTATCTTCTGGTTATCTCTAACAAAATAATCATATATTTCATTTAATAAAGTAGGTGGAATATATGATAATGTAACCAGTTCTTCAAGAATGACTTGTACAAGTTTTGAAACATCAAACTTCTCACCTTGATAAATAGTCATTCTTGCGCCATATATCAATGGGACAAATATCTCAAAAATAGTAACATCAAAAGAGATACTACTAGAGAATAGAACATTATCAGTTATCCCTATATCTTGAGAGAAATCTTCATACATTGCACACAAAAAATTAGTCAAGGATCGATGTTCAATCATTACTCCTTTAGGTTGTCCTGTAGAACCTGATGTATAAATAACATACGCTAAGTTGTGAGGTTCTATCATCATTTGCATGTCTTCTCCTGGTTCTTCTTCAAAAGACATATCCATTAGATCTATTACATTACCTTGAAATTCTATCCCCTTTATAATAGAGTTTTGATGTACTAATACATGTGAACACCCACTGTCTGTCAGCATATATTCCACTCTTCGTTTTGGTAAGTCGGTATCAATTGGTAAATACGCCCCACCTGCTTTTAAGACACCTAATATACCTATAACCATCTCGATGGAGCGTTCCATCATCACTCCAACAATGGATTCTCTTTTAACTCCTTGGTCTAATAACCTTCTCGCCAACTGATTAGCTTTTATATTTAATTCATTATATGTAATTCCTTTTTCATTACATACAACGGCTATTTGATTAGGGTTCTGTTTTACTTGTTCTTCAAACATTTTATGCACTAATAAATGATTAGAATTTGAATTCTCTTTTTTGTTAAATTCATTCATAATACAATGTTCTTCTTCTACAGATAACATATTAATATTACGCAATCGTACTCTAGGGTTATTAGTTACTTCCTCAACTATATTTGTAAAATGTACCATTAACCTTTCTATTGTCTCAGCTTTAAATAACTTAGTACTATATTCTACTTTTAAATGAATGTTATTATCTATTTCCGTTGCTACTAATGACAAATCAAATTTTGAAACTGACTGCTTAAACGGATACGGTGTAAATTCTAATTCCCCAATAGATATTGGATTCATATCCATGTTTTGAAAAACAAACATGGTATCAAATAATGGATTTCTACTTGTATCCCTATGCAAGTCTAAACCTTCTAATAGTTCTTCAAAAGGATAGTCTTGATTTTCATAAGCTTCTAATGTATTGAGTTTTAATCTACTCAAAAACTCAATAAACTCATCGTCATTTTCTAGATAATTTCTCATTACCAAAGTATTAATAAACATACCAATCATATGATTAGTATCAGAATGAGACCTTCCAGCAATAGGCGAACCTACAATAATGTCTTCTTGACCTGTGTATCTAGATAAAAGTATGTTATAAATGGCCAATAAAATCATATATGGCGTGGTACCAGTTTCAGCTGCTAGCTTATTTACTTTAAAAGTTAAATCTGCTCCCAAATTAAAAGAACAAACCTTACCTTTAAAGCTTTGTATAGTCGGTCTTTGAAAATCGGTTGGAAAATTTAAAACTGGGAGTTCTCCTTTTAAAGTTGTTAACCAATAATTCTTTTGTTCACTAATTAGATTCTTATAGTAAGGTCCATTTTGCCACATCACATAGTCTTTGTACTGCACTCTCAATTTTGGAAGCTCATTTCCTTTATACAATTCTACAAACTCTTTTATTAATATCCCCATTGATAAACCATCAGATATTATATGATGCATATCTACTACAAGGATATGTCTTTCTTCTGCTATCCTTAAAAGCAACACCCTTAATAATGGAGGTTTTGATAAATCAAATGGACTTATAAACTCATGTATTAAATAATCCGCATCTTTTTCATTTACATGAACGTATTCAATATTGAATTCTACATTAGGCTCAATTTTCTGCACTAATTCCCCATCTAAAATTTGAAAAGAAGTTCTTAATATTTCATGTCTTTGCATTAAAGATTGAAATATATTTTCAAACTTATCTTTACAAATATCCCCTTCTACTTTAAGTATAGTGGGCATATTATAAGTTGTATTTGTACCATCTTCGAATTGATCTACTATAAACATTCTCTTTTGTGACGTAGAAGCTAAATAATACTCTTGTTGTTTTACAGGTTCTATGGAAATATAATTACTTTTTTCCATTTCCAATATACATTTTGAAAAATCAATCAAAACAGGAAACTTAAATAGGGATTTAATAGATAATTGCACATTAAATTCTTTATTAACGATAGAAATTAGCCTAGCAGCCTTTAATGAATGACCACCTATCTCAAAAAAGTTATCCTGTATTCCTACCCTTTGAATTCCTAAAACATCTTTCCAAATCTCAACTAATTTTCTTTCTGTAGAATTTGTCGGCTCTATATGACTAGATTTTAAATTATAAATAGGTTGAGGTAATTTTTTTCTATCTATTTTTCCGTTTTGTGTTAACGGTATGTTTTGAATGGGTATGATCTGTTGAGGTAACATATAATATGGTAACTTTGTTGCTAAATATGCTCTTACCTCTGAAATAGGAATATCTTTTCCGGTAACTACATACGCACATAAATACTTTTCTCCACTTTCATCTTCTCGCTGTATTACTACGGCGGTTTTGATTGTCTCATATTTTAACAAACTTGCTTCTATCTCACCTAGTTCTATTCGATATCCCCTTATTTTCACTTGATGATCGACTCGGCCCAAGTATTCAATGTTACCATCAGGTAGCCATCTCGCTATATCTCCTGTTTTATATAATTTCTCACCTGGTTCAAATGGATGATCAATAAATTTATCTGCTGTTAATTCTTTTCGATTGATGTATCCTCTAGCTAACCCTATGCCAGAAATACATATTTCTCCTGGAACACCTATAGGTTGTATCCTGTGAAATGAATCCAATATATAAATTTTAGTATTTAACAATGGCGAACCTATCGGTACGTTTTGTGTTGTAATTTCTTTATCACTCTCATATCGATAAGATGTACAACAGACTGTAGCCTCTGTAGGTCCGTATAAATTTAATATTTGGAGGTTCCCCTCAAATAGATGATCGTATTTTGCGAGTAATTCTGTTTTAATTGGTTCAACTCCCACGAAAAGTTTATTTAACAATATCTTCTGATTCGCCCTTACAAAATAATCATATATTTCATTTAATAAAGTAGGTGGAATATATGCTAACGTGACCTGTTCCTCAAGAATGACTTGTACAAGTTTTGGTACATCAAACTTCTCACCTTGATAAATAGTCATTCTTGCGCCATATACCAATGGGACAAATATTTCAAATATGGTAACATCAAAAGAGATGCTACTAGAGAATAGAACGTTATCAGTTATCCCTATATCTTGAGAGAATCCCTCATACATTGCACACAAAAAATTAGTTAAGGAACGATGTTCAATCATTACCCCTTTGGGCTGGCCTGTAGAACCTGATGTATAAATAACATATGCCAAGTTGTGAGGTTCCATCGTTAACTGCAAATCTTCTACTTGTTCTTCTTCAAAAGGAATATCCATTAGATTTATTACACTACCTTGGAATGCTACTCCCTTTATAATAGAGTTTTGATATGTTAGTACATGTGAACACCCACTGTCTGTCAGCATGTATTCCACTCTTTGTTTTGGTAAATCGGTATCAATCGGTAAATACGCCCCACCCGCTTTTAAGATACCTAATATGCCTACAATCATCTCAATAGAGCGTTCCATCATCACACCAACAATGGATTCTCTTTTAACTCCCTGTTCTAATAACCTTCTCGCCAACTGATTAGCTTTTATATTTAATTGCTTATAAGTAATTTCTTTTTCATTACATACAATCGCTATTTGATTAGGATTCTGTATTACCTGCTCTTCAAATAATTGAGGAACTGTTACAGTCTCACAAAGTAATGTTTTATGAACTCTAGTCGTATGATTGAAATCATATAATATTTGATTCTTTTCTGTTTTAGACATTACATCTAGATCCATTGCAGATTTATTTGGATCTTTCATTAATATATCTAAAATATTATATAAATGATTAACTATTCTACTAACTAATCCTTCACTATATAAAGTAGAATTGTAATCCACTTGAACCTTTAACTGTTCTTCATTTTTCATAAACCTAATAACCATATCAGAGTTTATTTTATCTGTACTCTCATAACAATGAATATCATCTAACATTACTATTGTATTTAATAAGGGAAGATTATTACTTTCTCCATCTAGACTTAATAATTGAGTAAGTTTATTAAAAGGAAAATGACAATGTTCATTTGACTCTAAAATTGTTTCTTTAATTTTATATATTATTTCTTTGAAATTATCTTCTTGATTTATTTGAGTACGTAATAATAAAAAGTTGTTTTGAAAAACCGTCTCTTCTTGACCTTGTTTAAAAACTGGCATTCCAATTACTACATCATCCTTATCGGTATATCTACTTAAGAGATATTTCACACCTGATAATAAAATAGTGTACAGTAACATATCAGAATTATTGCTAATTGCTACAGCTCTCTTCGCAATATCCGATGGGAATTGACAATAATAACTTTCTTTAGAAACCTGAATACTATTTAAAGACAAACAATCACAAGGAAATCTACTTAACTCAACATCACCTGATAACTTGTCTAACCAATATTCTTTTTCCTTTTTAAATTTTTCACTAGATAATAAAACCTGCTGGGTAAATTTATCAAGCATTTTTTCTTCCCACCATTCTCTATGATATTGATACTAAATACTACATATTTATTGGTTATGTCCCTCATAGACCGATCCGTTTTATCATGAGGGGCACAATCATACTCGTCATTGGGAGTTTTCTTCCTCGGTAATAAAACTCTCCCAATGACGACCAATTGGATTGCTACTTTAACGATAGAAGTTTCAACATAAAGCATAGAAATGCACTTTTCTCTTACTCAGATACATCTCTTAATTTTTTTACTTCACAGATTTTACCCTATCTAGTATTTTCATAATTAACTCGCCCACGATGTCAGCTTGATGTAGTAAAAACATATGACCACCATTAACTGTTAGAAAATGAACCTCATTGCCCCATTCTACCCACTTCTTAGCCCCTTTTACTGTATAATTAGAGTCTGTTGTTCCACTAATAATGTATAGTGATGCTTTCAACAATGTTGTGTCATCATTTATATAATTCTCAATGGCACGAAAGTCTGATCGAATAACTGGAAGGATATAATTTAAAAGCTCCTGATGTTGTAATACTTCATCCGGTAATCCTCCCAAAGACTTTATATAATCTATAAAGTCTTTATCGTCTAGATGATTTGTTTTTCTTCTTATTTCCGGTGGATTCATAGCAGAGATAATAACATTTTTAGGATTTATGCCCTTACTTTCTAAAATTTGAGCCATACGGTGAACTATAATTCCTCCCATGCTATGGCCAAATAATGTAACCTCTCCCTCTAAAATTGGTTGCATCTCCATTAAATATAAATTAACAAGATCATCTATGTTATCAACTAGTGGAGAAAGATTAGGACCATGGCCTGGAGGATCAAATGAAATAAGTTTTATATCTTTCGGTAAATAATTCTTTAAAGGTAAAAAAGAATTCGAATAACCCCCAGCATAAGGAACACAAACCAAATATTTGTTACTCTTCAATCCTGGCGATAAATCTTTCATTAATTTTCTCAAGTGACTTCTCCTTTATTAAATAAAATTTTCATCAAATAGTTGTTTAATCAAACAAATTATCAATTTCTTCATCACTAAGGTTTAAGGTTTCAAAATCTGATGAAGTAAATTCTTTTGTTTGCATTTGACAACAGGATTGGATATATATCTGTAGTCGTTCTAGATAATCTGAAAATAAATTTTCTACAAAATTCTTTTGAAAATGACTTGTACTAAATGTCACATGAATTTCTAAGTTTTTATTCTTAACCATGGCCACAATATCTAATAATGCAGTAATATGATTATCTTTTGATTGTTCACTGCCACTTTGATAATCAACAATAGTAAACCATCCATCCCCGAGAGAATTATCTATCTCTCCTAAATAGTTAAAACGAATTGTATTTTGAGTTAAATCTTTGCAAGAAGGAAACTTCTCTTTAAGAATTCCATATCCAATTCCCTTATTAGGTCTTTTACGAACCTCTTCTTTAACACTCTTTATTTGATTAGCAATATTATGCGAAACTTGTAATACAATAGGATACATTGTCGTAAACCACCCTACTGTACGTGAAATATCAAGATGCTCAAATAATTCCTCTCGACCATGGCCTTCTAACTCAAATTTAATTTGATCTTGGTTTGTATATCTACCTAAATTTTCTGTCAACACAGCAAGTAACAACTCCATTGGCTGTGTATTGTAAGGTACATTTGCAGTAGTTAATAGTTTTCTTGTATCATCTGCATTCAATGTAAAGGTAAGAGTAGTACAACTTTTAGCAGTACTATTTTCTTTTTCTCTATTAATTTTAAAATTATTATCTAGCGTGTTATCTATGGATTCCCAATAATCTAATTCAGCACGTACTAAATTAACTCCTCGATTATTTAAAGCTTCAGACCAATCTTGGAAAGAGTTAGTTTTTAATGGTAGCGATGGAACTTCTCCTAAATACAAGCTATTCAAACATCGGTTTGCATCTTCAATTAAAATACGCCAGGACACAGCATCAACAATAAGATGGTGTGCAGTTAATAACAACAACTGTTGATTATTTGAAAGCTGGAATAAGGCCCCTTTAAATAATGGTCCTACATTCAATTTTAAACTTCCTTTTAACTCTTCGCCTTTTATATGAACCTGATTCAAAGCCATTTCAATTGGAATTCCAGACAAATCAAACATGGTAACCTTAGAATCAACAATCGACATATCTTCGTCATAATAGAAGTAATCCTGCTTATCCTCATACCTTAGCCGTAACAAATCATGATGATGCATGATCGTATTTAACATCTCATTAACATATTCTTCTTTAACCGGCTTCTTCAAAGACAGTAATACCGATTGATTCCAATGATGCGGGTTTTTAAACTGTTGATCAAGGAACCAACGCATAATAGGAGTAGGCTCTACCTTTCCTGTTACCAATGTTTGTGAGACTGTAACATCTTTTTGTTTAACTAACATTGCTGCCAATTCACTTACAACTGGATAATTTAGTACATCTTTAACTCTAACTTTCCATCCCAGTTCTTGTAATCTAGCGCTCACTTGGATCGCTTTAATAGAATCTCCACCTAAATGATAAAAATTACTATGCAATTCGATTCTATCAGTCTGTAATATTTCCTTGAGAACTTCACTAACCATTCCAGTAACATCTTCATCTACTTCTTCTAAATGAGTATGGTTAGAACCGTTATTTAACATCGGATCTGGCAACGCTTGACGATCTACCTTTCCATTGATAGTAAGCGGTAGCTGATCCATATAGATAAAAAATGAAGGAATCATATAACTTGGTAGCATATGCGAAATAAAGCTGCGTATTTCTATATTTTGAACACTGTCTTTCAAAACAATGTAAGCAACTAGATGATTTGAATTATCCTCACCTTGCCAATTCACCACTACTACATCTTTAACAGACTTGTGTTGTAACAGTGCATTCTCAACTTCCCCTATTTCAATACGATATCCTTTAACTTTCACTTGAGAATCCATCCGTCCTTGATACTCAATTAATCCATTTGGCAACATGACAGCTAAGTCACCACTTCGATACATCTTCTCACTCGAAATAAATGGATTGGATAAAAAACGTTTCGCTGTTAAATCCGGACGATTTAAATAACCTTTAGCTACCCCATCACCCGATATATAAATTTCTCCTTTTACACCAATAGGAACCGGCTGAAGATTCTTATCCAATAAATATATTTGAACATTATCAGCTGGTGTACCAATTGGTACGGATGCTCTTCGATCTAGGTCTGGATCATAACGATGAATCATACATCCAACCACAGTTTCAGTTGGTCCATATTCATTAATTATTTCAACTTTACCGCTAAAAAGATCATATATCTTTTCGGCTACTGAGGTTTTCAAATCCTCTCCACCCACAATCAATCTGCGAAGAGATGAAACTCTTGGGGGTGAATAGTTATTTAACAATGCTAAATGTGAAGGCGTAACTTTCAACACTGTTACTACATTTTCCTTTAGTATTTTTGACAAAATAAACTCATCTTCATTATCATGATATATTACTAACAATAAACCACTTATTAAAGGAGTGAATATTGAAGTTACTGTTAAATCAAAAGAAACGGATGAATATAATGCAAAAACATCATTTTCACTACTAATATAGTTCTTTTTAGCCCAGGAAATATAGTTAACCAATCCACGTTGAGTGATTACAGTTCCTTTAGGATTCCCCGTGGTTCCAGAGGTATAAATTATATATATTGGATCATTTGGTGCAGTTACTAGGGTTAGATTGGCATTATCTCCTTCATAAAGTTTCTGATCACATATATTAATTTTCTCACCTAAATATTCTAAATTACCCTCATTTGTATAGTCAGTTAAAAGTAATGTTGTGCCGCTATCATTCAAAATATAACGAATTCGGTCCTCTGGGTAGGAAGGATCTATAGGCAAATATGTACCTCCAGCCTTAATAACTCCCCAAATTGCAATTACTATCTCAAGTGAATGTTTAGCTAGTATACCCACGACTTGACCATTTTTGACTCCTTTTTCTCGTAACTTTCTTGCTAACTGATTAGATTTCTTATTTAATTCAAGATACGTCATTGATCTATCAGCATGTTGAATTGCTATTTTTTCTGGTGTCTGTTTTACTTGTTCTTCAAATAATTCTTGAATAGTTTTTTCTTTCGGATACACAACAGCTGTATTGTTAAATTTCTCTAACATAAACTTTTGTTCATCATCCGATAACAAAGATAATTCTTTTATTGATTGATCTTCATTACGTATAACTTGTTCTATTAAAGCTAAAAACCTCTCATGCATACAATTGATTTGATCTTCTTCAAAATCCGCGACTTTATAATCATATTGAATTTCTAAACCTTCATCTGCCCATTCCTTAATAACTAACTGCAATGAATAGGCTTGGTAGCCACTATAAAACTCCACGTTTTCTAAAGAAAATCCATCGATAGTATTTTTAAGTTTTGTATTATAGTAATTCACACTATATTGAAATAAACCATCGTATCCTTTACTAGTCAATTGCAAGTCTTTTACCAATAAGTTATAAGGATAACGCTGGTGAAATAGACATTGTTTTATTTCATGATTTACTCTTTTAATGAAAGATAGAACACTCTCATCTTCATCCACATTTAACCGTAACGGCATTGTGCTAGTAAACATACCCACTATTTTCTTTTCTAGTACGCCGGAACGATTTAGTACAGGAGATCCAATAATTATGTCTGATTGATCATACATTTTATGAATATAAATAAGCATAAAGGTTGAAAATAATGTATTCATAGATATTCTATGTTTTTGTATAAAAGACTGTAGTGCAACCGATTTTTCTTTTTCAATTAAAAATATCTTTCGTTTCCCTTCTAGAGAATGAGATGTTTTTGATAAAAAGAAATCTGGCAGATTCATAAATTTCTCATTCCAATAATTCTTATTTTTTACGTATCGAGGGGATTCCAGATATTTCTCCTCTGCTTGTAAATAAGACAGATAAGTAGATTCAACCGTATCATTTATATGCTCATTATTCTTTAACTTAGAGTAAAAATCGATAATTTGACTCGTCATAAGTTGGATTGTCCAACCATCAGCTATAATATGATGAAACTTAACAAAATAGGAGCTTTCTACATCACTTATTTTCAAGAGCACAAATTCAAACAGAGGGCCTCCTTCAAGTGGAATTTGTTTTTGAAATTCATCCTGGGCCCATTTTCTAGCTTCTAAACTTGGATTATGATGATTTGAAAAATCAATTAAACGTATTGGTGTAGGTTCAAATGGTGATATATATTGGTGGGGTTCTCTATGTTGTTGAAAAATCCGTAGACGTAAACCATCATTTTTCTTAATGAATAATTGAATTGCTTTTTCTAAAATTGTAAAATTAATTTCCCCATTAATAAGAACCATCCCTCCGATGTTATACATAGATGTGTTTGGATAAATTTGTTCATTATACCAAACTCTTTTTTGTGGATGCGTAAGAGAATGCTTTACAATTGTTTGTTGCATATTTCCACTTCCCCTCTATCCACATCCGTTGGTGTTTCCGGAAATTGTATATTAATATAGTGAGGATAAGGATTTATATTCTCAAGATTATGTTCTAAAATTAATATTCCATTTTCGTTGCTAGTTTCCTTAAATCCAGCTAATCGATACGTAACAAACATCATACGGTTACGGTCAGTCTGTCGAAACTCAGCCAAAAAGCGTTTACCTGCCTGTTTTGTTCTTTCCATTAGATATGTGAGGAGTATAGTACCAACGCCACGGGACATTACACGACAAGACATGAGAAGAAGTTTTAGGCAGTCGGCTTCCTCCGTCCTTTTTACAAGTGTTAAACCAATCTTCCCATAGGAGCCATATTTATCTGATAACTCACAAACTAATAATAAATAATCTGGATGATTACGATAATAGTTTAATTCATCATAATCATAGGTAATACCAGTCGAATTTAATTGATTCGTACGTACTGTTAACTCCTCAGCACGCTGCAAATCTTCCTCACGAGCCTCACTAATCACAAAATTCATCCCAAGTGAAGCTAAAAATTCTTCTTTTGGGCCTTCATATTCTTCTTCATCCTTCGTTCTCTTAAGATTTTCTAAATACATCAGTCTTCGACGGCGTGAATCTTCTGTAATTCTTTTTGGTTGTAGTCGTGGCAAGTCTAATAACGACTTATATTCATTTACATGTATACACAGAATATCATTATGAACACTCTGTACTTCTTCTAATTCAAAAGGTTGGTCATCAATGAACGCAAAAGTATCAATACCTATGTTTAAATTTTTTCTAATTTTCTCAATGGAACTAGATTTAGAGTTCCAATGAATCTCTGGATATAAAAAATACTCTTCTATTCCAAATTCCCGTAATTTAGCTATTGCATCTTCGTAGTTATTTTTACTAGCAACTGATTGCAGTATTCCACGTCGATCTAATTCACATATAATTTCATAAATTCCAGGTTTTAAAGTAACTGTACCACTCTCTAATAAAACACCATCCCAAATTGTACAATCTAAGTCCCAAACAACACATTTAATTTCCTTACTCATGATAATGCCTCCTTTGTTTTATTCATTTTCACAGTTCCCATCTCCATCACTATAAGCTTATCTGCTAAATGAAAATATTGATCGTCGTGAGTAATAGCAATAATACATTTACCCTTCGCTCGCATTTGAGGTAACAATTCTTCATAAAAGAAGCGTCTATAACCAGGATCTTGATCCGCTGCCCATTCATCAAATAAAAGTATAGGTCGATCTTCCAAATACGTAACCAGCAATGCCAACCTTTTCTTTTGTCCAGTTGATAGTTGCGTAGTAGTAAAACGCCCATTCTCAATGCCAACCTTGTCACTCAGTTGGAGAAGTTCTAAATAATGATCGATTTCTACTTTCATTCCTTCTGTATTAATCCCATATAACCTATCAAAAACATGAAAATCACTAAGGATAGCTGAATAGTATTGATTCAATTCCTCTGGAGCTATTTCTTTTCCATTTAATAAAACGTTACCTTCATTAGGTTCATATAACCCAGTAATCAGTTTTGATAAAGTAGATTTTCCACTCCCATTACCACCAGCAATAAAGACTATTTCTCCAGAATTAAACTCCATGTCTATTGGACCAATACCAAAACCAGTAAAATCTCCATCTTTATTCTTATACTTATAACTTACATTTTGAAGCTGCAAACAAATTGGCACATCTAAGTACTCTTTTGTTGTCGCGATTTGCTCATTTGCCTTTATATGATCTACACTCTTCACCATTTGTTGAATACGTTGCCAAGAAATACGTACATTTACGAGCTGAGGGATACCGCCCAGTATTTCATTAACTGGACCTGTCATATACAGAAAAACAATTACATAGTTACTTATCGTCTCTTTCGGCATATTAACAAAAATTTCTGGAAATACGAAAACTACAATACCAATAACAAAAATGAATAATAGTTCTCCCAGAACAAACACATTTGCAAATTTAATATCTCCTATCGTTCGTTTAACACGATAGTTATTACAGCTTTCATTCATAACTTCTCGAAAATCGTTTCGTTTTCCAGTATGAAGCCTAAGCTCTTTGAAACCATGCCTTAGATCACCAATCAAACGAAAATATACATTCTGAATATCTCTTGTTTCATTCCAAACTTTATCTGCTTGCCGTCCGATCAGAGAATATACCCCTGCAGTAATAAAGATGATACACAAGGATAGTAAAAAGGCATACATATTCATTACACCAAGATAGAGAAAACAAAACAGTAACGTTAATAAACTTGTTCCAGCAGTAACTAATAGATTGAGAGAACGAGAGATAACTTCCGTATCGTTATTTAATGTCGCCTCTATTCGGCCCTTCTCAATCAACTCCAATTTGTAATAAGGAGTCTGTAACAACTTATCTGTTAATTCCATCCTTTTTTCATAAACTAGCTCGTTTGTATACGATACAATGCTAGTTCTAATAATACGTTGTGAAAAGACATACATAACGATTCCAAGTACAAAGTAAAACAACAAGCCATTTTCCAAATTATTCGATCTAACAAACGTTTCATTAATCACAAAAATGAGAAAGGCATTACCAAATCCTGATATTAGCCCCAAAACAATTAATGTCAAAAGCGACTTTCCCTTTTGTCTTGGAAAACACAGATTTAAGAATGTATGGATAACATAGGCCAAACCCACCCCCGCAATTGCATATATTGCAAGTACAACAGTTGAAGGAGCCCAAACTTTTATAAATGCCCACGGAAGCCCTCCAAACAAGAGATTTGGTAGTTGATAGAGTGCATAAATCATTAGCCCATATATCGCAACAACTAATACCATATGTAACCATGTTTTTCCCGTTGGTAATATAAATTTTCTTTTTCTAAAAATAATCTCTCTGATTAAATGAAATAACATGACCAATAACGTTAGTAAACACAAAGATGAGATCACAAATAAGGCTGTTCCTATTTGATCTGTTTTCTTATATTCATCATAGAGTAACGGTTTAACTTCTTTATCTATCATCATATTTAAAAGACTGCTACCAATATAGTAAGTGTAATTACTATTCAGATTTGCTAATACTACGACCCCTATCTGTTCCTCATCACGGAAACCAATATACGATGAATAATTTGGGTTACTTCCACCATGTGAAATTTCCCCTCCACCACTTTGATAGACCTCCCATCCAGCTGCATATGAAGCTCCATTGTTATCTGGGGCAACCTTTCTATTCGCTTTATGAGAATCGTTAATCAATTCCTCCGGAAACATCCTAGGCTTTTCAACCCCAAGCTGTAATTTTAACCATTTTTCCATATCATTTATATTTGAAATAAAATATCCAGCCGGTGTATTCCCCCTATAATTAGGAGCGTCATAGGGTAATGATTGTAAGAAATTACGCTTGTAACCTTGGGCCATGTTATCTAATGGGGCCATCTCACGTCCAGCGTATGTACTCAATAAATCCAACTTTGATAGCACATGATCTTGAACATATCTTTCAAATGATTGATTAGTTGCCTTCTCGATTACTAAGCCTAATAGATCGTAGTTAACCGTAGAATATTCAAAACTGCTACCCGGCTCTCGGTTTAGTCCTATTGGCATAACATTTCTAATCGTTTTCTCAATAGAATCTTTGCCATTGGTTATAGGAATATATCCAATGGCCTTTTCCGGTATTCCACTAGTATGGTGTAATAAGTCATAAAGTGTAATTTCATAAGGTTTGCCTTTATACTCCATTTCAAACCATGAAACATATTTAGTTAAAGAATCACTAAGTTTAATTTTCCCTTCTTTTTCTAGCTGCAATACAGCTAATGCCGTAAAAGCTTTTGAAGTAGAACCTAGCTCGAAAAGCGTCTCATTCGTAACTTGACGTTTTTTGTCTGTATCGGCATAGCCATAATTCTTCTTATAAATCGTTTCGTTTCCTTTTACAATTACTACTGAAAGTCCAGGAATACCCGCTTGAGATATTTGTTCTTCTATATGCTTCTGTATTTTCTTCTCATTAAACTGTACCGTTTCCTGTGCTTCCACCTGTCGATAAGGGAGTACTATTAAAGTCATTAAAATGATAAACTTCAACCATATGTTTAACTTCATATTTTTAGCCCTCTTTTAGTTAACTTGGATTAACTTTTCAATTTTCTTTTTAAATGGTTGCACAACATTTTGACCAATACGTTCAATTTCATGCTCACTAATCTGAGAAGTAATAAGAAAATAATTTGCCCCTATTTCCCAAAAATCAGTTAACGTCGAGATGACTTCCTCATAGCTACCAACTATAGAAATTGAATTAGATGGGTTAACTAAACTTAGACCTCCCCAAAGATGATCATCTATCCACATGCTATCTTTTGTAATTAAATCTTTGTATCGGCGAAGTCCAACAGAATCTGCATTATCTAAAAATAGCTTAGTCATCCTCTTTAAGGCTGCTGGTGTTCTCTCAAGTAATTCATATGCCTCTTCATATGCTTCTTCTGAAGTCTCACGAGCAATGATGTCTACTAAAATAGCACCTGGAATTTTCTCGCGCCCATATTGCTTAGCGTAATTATTAACTGTTTGATAGTGTTCTCTAAGACTTTTGCGGTCTGTTGCATAAAGTATATAAGCATCACCATACTCTGCAGCTATTCTCATTGCCTCCTCGGAGGACCCCGCTACAAAGTAGCGGGCACTTCGAGAGAGATCTTCCTTTGGATAAATATCACTATTTTCTACTTGATAAAACTCACCTTTATAGCTAGTTACTCCTCGTCTTAATTGTTGTAACAGCTCAATATATTCTTTTGTCCTAGCATATCGAACATGGTGCGGTTCTGGTAATCCATCACGCGCAAGGACAAGCGAGGCACTACCAGTTACAATGTTAATATCTGCACGATTACCAATTAAACTATTTAAAGTATTCAATGCTTTTGCTGTTACAGTAGGAAGCATCTGGTTTGTATTTTGCGCAACCAAAATCTTTACAAACTCCGTATTCATTCCAATCATAGACGCTGCTATCATTGGATCAACAGATGTTGGTGCAATCGAAACCAATACCGAGTCAAAGTTATTCTTCTCGGCTCTTTTAGCTTGATTAACATATTCCTCTAGAAGTTCTTTTGTTTGTGGCGTTGGAATAACAGGTAATCCCCAGCAAAACTCAACTTTTGACGGAACTACTTCTTTATTAATCATGTTGTTCCCCTCCCTTTACTACTTTCTACTTTTTAAAGCAGATAATGTATTTTTCATAACCGATTTCGCTTTCAATAACTCTTTTTTATTTGTTAAATTGTTATTTACTTCTTGATTACTTAAATATTTAGCAAGAGATTTAATTGACGTATGCTCATAAAGAACAACTATAGGTAAGTCTCGTTTAAAAGCTTCTTTTAATTTCACATTAATACGAACAAGATCTAAAGAACTCATTCCTAGATCGAAGAAATTATCGTAAATTCCTATTTCTTCAATTCCAAACATATCTTTTAATAATTCGTATAATTGTTGTTCAATTTCATTAGTTGGTGGTCTATACGTTGTGGAAACATCTGAACGATTCTGCTTTAATCTATTCTTACTTCCTTTTTCCAATAGTTCATTATAATAGTTGGCACCATTTAAAAGTTTCCAATGTAAATCTATTGGAGAAACCACAACTTGTTGTTGATTTCTATTGATAATACTACGGAATACCTTTAAGCCCTCTTCTACAGTTACACCATCATGTAATACACTTTCCATATCCATATTAAATTGCTTTGCCCATATTTCAGCAGACTTAAGTGACATACCCACCTCTTGCCAATCTGGCCAGTTAATAGCTACAGTGAACACTCCATCATGAGCCCGCTTATAAAACGCAAATGCATCTAAAAATTCATTCGCTGCATTATAACCACTCTGACCAAATTTCATATGATACGCCACATTACCAATTGATGAACATAGTACAAAGAAATCAATTGGTTCATCTTTTAATAAAGCATCGAGTACTAGTGTACCTTTAATTTTCGGAGCTAAAATTTTATTATTAGATTCTTTTTCACGATTCATCATAATACCTAGATAATCAGCGACACCTGCTGCATGAATTACACCATTAATAGAACCAAAACGAGATTTAGCCTTTTCAATTGCCTGTTTCATATCATCTTGATTGGAAACATCAGAACTTAGTATCATGTATTCTGCACCTTGAGACTCCATCGTCAACAAATCAGAAATAACTCGGCTTACACGCTCGTCTTTATTTTCTAGGTACTGTTCCCATTGATTACGAGGCGGGAACTCTGAGCGGCCAATCAATATAAGTTTGACATTTGGTACTCTATTAGCTAAATCTTTTGCAATTTCAAATCCAATTCCACCAAGTCCACCAGTAATTAGATAGACGCCACTCTCTCGTAATCTATCAATTTCTACATCTTCTTCCTCAAAAGGACTTTGAATAATCGTTTGCGCCCATCGATGACGTCCTCGATAAGCTACAACTATATCAGTAGAATCCACAAAACTCTCCATTAAACCCGCTTCTTCAAACATTTGTTGAGAATCTGTATCCATATCAATGGTACGACATTTTATATTTTGAAACTCAAGATTGCATATTTTTGAAAAGCCTAGAATTGTAGCTTGCTCTGGTTTTAAATTCAGCTCTGTACCTGTAACTTCGAACATACGGTCAGTAAAGATATTTAACTGTAATGCTCCCTCATAATTAATTTTCCCAATTGTTTGTGCAATATAAAGTAACGAATAATATCCTTCATCCATTGATCGTTCAATTCTCTCTTGATCGAGAATAACCTCATTAACTGGATTAAAGCTCCAAGCATGTATAATCTTATTTGGTAATAAATCTTTTTGTTCTAATTCTGAAAATAGCATTTCATAATGCATTTTTTGAGATGGACATATCGTATATAAACCGTCGGATTTTTCAGAGAAAATACCACCTGTTTTAACTTCAATTACATCATGACCTTCTCTTTTTAATTTTTCTATTAGTCGATTGAATCGATTTAGATGATCATTGAAAATAAGCCATTTATATTTTTGTTCTTTCTTTATTTGTATAGATTTTAATGTTTTGCGTTCCCAAGAAGGCAAATAAAACCAGTCTTTAATATTAGCCTGTTTATTATGGCCTCTTGTTTCCTGAGTTAAACTCTGAGATTGTGTATTAAAAAATGGATCAGCTTTAAATCGTTTTTTCATGAAAGGATACGTTGGTAAATCTAATAACCTTTTATTTTCACTGTTATTAAAAGTATTCCAATTTATAGTTCCACCTTGCATCCATAACCGTCCCATTTGCTTGCATAAAAGCTCGAAGTCATTTGATTTATCCAGAGGATGACGCAACATGTTTAAAGCCAATTGATCTTTACTTCTATTTAAATGTTTTAATACAAAAGTTGATAATGCATTACCTGGGCCAATCTCAAGGCAAATTACATTTTTTAAATGAAAAATTTCAGATAATCCCTTTGAAAATTGAACAGTACTTCGTAGATGCTGTGCCCAATAAGAAGGTGATGCGGCTTGATTTGCTGTAATCATTTCACCTGTAACATTAGATATATAAGGTATTTTAGGACTTGATAATTTTATATTTCCTACAGCTTGCTCAAATGAATCTAGAACTTCATCCATCATTCGAGAATGGAAAGCATGCGAAGTAAATAGACGCGTTGTCTTTACTCCATGATTTAAAAGTAATTCCTCAATTTTATTGATTGAAAGTACAGTACCAGAAATTACTGAATGTTGAGAGGAATTTACAGCCGCTATATCTACATCATCTGTTATATAGGTTTGTAATTCTTCAACAGATAAATTTACACTTAGCATAGCGCCTTCTGATACGCTATTCATTAACTTCCCTCTAATCATTACTAAATGTAATGCATCTTCATAAGACATTACTTCTGCTAAACAAGCTGCTACAAACTCACCAATACTATGGCCAAACATTACCCTTGGATAAACACCCCAATTCATTAGAAGCTTGGCTAATGCATATTCAATAGTGAATAGTAGAGGTTGCGTCATTGAAGTTCTATTTAACTGTTCAGTTGCTTTATCCTCTGTCTCCTTTGTAGGATACAAAATATTTTTCATGTCTATATCTAGCCAATTTGAGAGTAAGGCTAAACCTTGATCAACGTGTTCACGAAATACAGGTTCATTTTCATATAAATCTCTACCCATATTGATATACTGTGATCCTTGCCCTGAAAAAAGAAAGGCTAAAGGTCTACTCTCCATTGCGTTTGTTTTCTCTAGTCCTGTATCAACAAGTTTTTCTATGGCATCCTCTATTCCATTAGCAACTACAGCAGTTCTATATGGAAATTCACGACGACCTTTTTGTAATGTATAAGCTGTATCAGATAGTGATATCTCTGGATTCTCCTTCAAATACACTAATAGATCGTTAGTAGCTTTATCTAAAGATTCCTCTGTTTTTGCTGAAACAGTTAATAAGTTCCAAGATTGTTTTTCAAAATTCTTAGCATTGTCAGGAACAGACTCTAACACTATATGTGCATTAGTTCCACCCATCCCAAACGAACTAACACCTGCTCTTCTTACCTCTTCTTTCCATGGGATAAGTTCCGTATTTACACGAAACGGATTTTTCCCAAAATCAATGCTAGGGTTTGGGTTATTATAATGAAGGCTCGGCGGAATTTTCTTGTTTTTCAAAGCTAAGACCGTCTTTATAAATCCTCCGACTCCTGCTGCAGCATCTAAATGTCCAATGTTCGTCTTCACTGATCCAATTAAAACTCTACCTGGTTCTTGCTTACCAAAAGCTAACTTCAATGCTTCTACTTCTATAGGATCACCTAGTTGCGTACCAGTACCATGAGTTTCTATATATGAGATTTCTTCAGGCTTAACACCAGCTATTTTATGAGCCGATTTTATAACAGCAGCTTGTCCATCAACCCCTGGCGCTGTAAATCCAGCCTTATTGGACCCATCATTGTTTACTGCAGCTCCTTTAATAACTCCATGTATTAAATTTCCATCTCGAAGAGCGTCCTCTAACCTTTTCAGTACTACAATACCAGCACCATTTCCACCCACTGTTCCTTGCGCATCCTTATCAAAAGCACGACAATGACCATCTGGTGAGAAAATCATACCATCTTCATATAAATATCCTGTTTTCGTTGGATAAGTTATACTTACTCCCCCGGCCAAGGCTATATCGCATCGTCCATCGATAAGATCTGCCCATGCATTTTGAATAGCAACTAAGGAGGTAGAACAAGCAGTTTGTACTGTAATCGCTGGTCCTTTTAGATTTAATTTATAAGCCAATCGAGTAGCAAAGAAATCTTTTTCGTTTAACAACATTGCTTGGAAATCTTCTAATGTATTAGAAGATTCACTAGCAATAGAACGAAGCCAGTGGAAATTTGGTGATCCTCCAACATAAACTCCTGTATTCATATGAGAAGAATTAACCTCACCTGCTTGTTCTAGTGCTTCCCATGCGCATTCATGAAGTATACGCAGTTGTGGATCCATCATTTCAGCTTCTTTTAGACTGTAATCAAAAAATTCATTATCAAATGCATCTACATCTTCTAAATACCCTTTAGATTTTATATAATTAGGTTTTTGAATCACTTCTTTTGGTATGCCCATCTCACTAAGTTCTTCATCTGTAAATGTACGAATGGATTCTATCCCTTTTTCTAAGTTTGACCAGAATTGCTTAAGATTAGATGCACCTGGCATACGAACCGCCATACCAACCACTGCTACATCATTTTTATTCATAGATAAAAGATTTTCTTTCTTAACTTCTTCAGGATGGTGGTCCATATCATTATCACTTCTAAAGTAGGAAGCTTGATCATGAACCGTTGGGTATCGGAATAACATAGGCATTGTAAGTTCTTTTTCAAACTTGCTTCGTAAACGAGAGAACAATCGAACCATTTTTAAGGAGTTCCCTCCAACATCAAAGAAATTATCATACAATCCTACTTTTTCTACCCCCAAAACTTCCTTCCAAACATCAGCTACTGTTGTTTCAAGCTCATCTAGCAAATCATTTGGTTGTACTAACTTAGTAGGCTTAGGTAAAGCACGACGATTAACTTTTCCATTCGTAGTTAATGGCATTTCACTTAAAAGCACAAAACACATAGGTATCATATACGAAGGTATTTTGTCAGTAAGATAATAACGTAATTCATTTTGAGATATATCTTGATCAGTTAGTATATAAGCACACAGTTCTTGCTCCTCTCCAAAAGCAATAGATAAAACTACCGCTTCCTTCACATCCGCATGCTGTTGTAAATGATGTTCTATTTCCCCTGTTTCGATTCGATAACCACGTATCTTCACTTGATGATCACTACGACCTATATACTCCATCTCGCCATTTTCAAGAATACGAACTAAATCTCCTGATCTATATAATCTTTCACTTGGATTATAAGGATTCTGTATAAAACGTTCACTGTTTAGTTCAGGACGATTTAGATATCCCCGCGCAACTCCATATCCTCCAACATAAAGTTCCCCTTGCATTCCCTTAGGTGTAGGATTCATATGTTTGTCAAATACATAGCACGAATACGTAGGAAGAGGCACGCCTATAGCACTAAGATTACTGTGCATTTCTTTTTCTCCAATTTCCTTATAAGTAACATGTACTGTCGTCTCAGTTATTCCATACATATTTACTATGACCGTATTAGGTGAACGCTTAAACCAACTTTGCAGTAAACCTGGCTTCAGCATTTCCCCTCCAAATGTAATTAACCTAATTTTAAAAGTGAGTTTAGGCATCTCTTCAACTACTTGTTGAAAAACATAGAATGCAGATGGAGTTTGATTCAATACCGTTACTCCCTCATCTGCAATCAACTGAGCAAGTTTATACGTATCACGGATTGTTTCTTTTGTTGCCAGGACAAGACGTCCACCATAAGTAAGTGATCCAAATATCTCCCAAACTGACATATCAAAACAGAAAGAATGAAATAGTAACCACACATCATTACTAGAGAATTTAAAACTATTTGGTTGATGCATGACAAGTTGTATTACATTACTATGTTCAATCATAACCCCTTTAGGACGTCCTGTTGTTCCAGAAGTATAAATGACATATGCTAAATTATTTGGGGCAACATCTACTCTCTCGAAATCTTGCATCGGTGTCTCATTAAGTTCTTCAATAAAAAGCATTGTGCTATCAAATTTAACTTTATCCTCAAATAAATTTGAGGTTATTATTACATTTGAACCACTATCTTGAAGAATAAAATCAATTCGTTCCTGAGGATAATCAGGATCAATTGGAACATAAGCCCCACCTGCTTTTAAAATACCAAGTAGAGAGATAATCATATTAAATGAGTAATCCAACATTACAACTACTGGAGAATCTAAAGTTACACCTTCTTTTAAAAGAGCAAATGCCACTTTATCCGCACGCTCATTCAACTCTCCATAAGTCATCTCACTATTCTCAAATGTAAGTGCTACTCTCTCAGGATGCTTTTCAGCTTGCATCTCAATTAATTGATGAAGTGTTGTGTGTGGGAATGTAGCACTTTGATTTTGACCACCTTGAAGCAAAAACTTTTCTTCTGCCTCATCTAACATTTTAAGAGTTTGTATTGGTTGTCCTTCATCTAAAAGCATTGAATCTAATAGCTGTATAAAATGGTTAGTTATACTGATAATAATAGATTCATCAAATACATCTTCAGGCCACATCATTGCAAGTTTAATAGAATCGAAACACTCTATTGAGACGGTTAAATCATAGTTGGTCATTTCATTTACTTCATAACCTGAAATTCTTACACTTTCATCAATTTCTTTCAGCTTTTCTATATCAAGAGGATAATTCTCAACTACCATAATAGTGTCGAATGACACGTTTAAATCAACAATTGGAGTCGTTTCATATTCAGTTCTTCTTTGGACATCACTTTGAATTCTTTGTAAAAGATCTGAAACAGTCATTCTCCCATCAGCACTTACACGAAGTGGTGGTGTATTTATAAATAAACCTACCATTTCACTCAGACCGTGCATTGGAATTGAACGCCCGGATACTGTTGTACCGAATATTACGTCCTCTGAATTTTTGTACCTTTGTAATAATAGACCCCAGGCTGTATAGAATAATGTAGCCAATGTTACACCTTGATTACTTGCAAAACTTCGAAATCTATCACTTAGCTCTTTATCTATCTCTTTTACATATGTTTTTGCTTTTTTTAGTTGATTAGAATTTTTATTGGATAAATTTATTTGTTCAGTTAATTCATTTAAATATTGTTCCCAAAAAAGCTTTTGTTTTGATTTATCTTGTTTTTGTTGCCATAGTATATATTCTTTAAATTTCTTTTTATTTATAGATGATGGTACATCTCCCTTTATTAACTCTCGATATACCTTAATAAACTCTTGTAAAATAATACTATTACTCCAACCATCAAACAAAATATGATGATGACGTAAAACCATTTCATATTCGCCTTCGTTCAAGTGGCATAGTTCAATAGAAAAGGGAACTGTTTGTAAATCAAAGCTTTCTATATCATTAGAGACTTTACCATCACTATATATAATGTTCGGAGTATGCTCTTTTAGTATAAGTTGTACAGGTTGTTTAACTTTTTCCCATCGAAAAATTGTACGCAGCATTTCATTTTCCCGCGTTACATAATTCCACGCCTCTTCAAACTTTGGAATATTAATTTTTCCAGTTAAGCAAAGTCGAAGTTCTTCATGATATAGCTTTCCTTCGGGTTCTTTCAAATAATGATAAAGAATACCTTCCTGCACTGGTGTAAGGGCGATTACATCTTCAATATCTTCTTTATGAATCTTTACTGCTTTCCTCATTAACAGAACCTCCTACAAGTGTGGTATGGTGTGAATATTTATCGGAACCTAATAAGGCAAGTACTTTTCTATCTATCTTTCCGCTATCCGTTAATGGCATTTCATTTACACGTACAAAACTGTTAGGTATCATATAATCTGGTAAAAATAAGCGTAGATATTTTTTTAACCTCTCTAACTCAATATCATTTTCTGACTCATAGAAAGCTATTAACTTAACTACCATCTCAGATTCTTGTCTTACAATTACCGCACATTGTAAAACTCCTTCACAAGACATTAAACACGATTCTATTTCCCCTAACTCAATACGAAGCCCATTAACTTTAACTTGAAAATCAATTCTTCCATGAAACTCAATATTTCCATCCGATCTTATTAAAGCTAAGTCACCGGTTTTATATATACGGGTATCAAGGGAATATTGTACAAACTTTTCTGCCGTTAATTGCGGCCTATTTACATATCCACGTGCTAATCCTATACCTGAGATACATAATTCTCCTATATGGCCTTCCGGAAGTTTATTACCATATTTATCAACAACAAACATCTCAATATTCTTAATTGGTCGCCCTATTGGAACGCTCCCTTCTGTAATCTCATATGTCGGACAATCATAAGCAGTCACATCAATGGTTGCTTCAGTAGGTCCGTACAGATTAGTAAGAAGTGTATCATTAGAGAAATTTAGCAGCTTGTTAAAACGGTTTACATGTTGAGATAGTAGTGCCTCACCACTAACAAATACTTGTTTCAACGATTTTATTCGGTTAGTTTCACCTGTCACATCAAGATAGTGTAAAAATGCACTTAACATAGATGGTACAAAATGCATAATTGTCACGTCATTACTTTCAGTTGTCTCAATAATAGCCTGTGGAAACTTCTCCATCCCTGGCGCAAGAATACATACTTTGGCTCCAACTATGGACCACCAGAACATTTCCCATACGGATACATCAAATGTATAAGGGGTCTTTTGTAATATAGTATCCTTTGAACTAATTGGATAAGCCTCTTGCATCCACTCAATTCGATTTATCAAGGCCGAATGCTCAATCATAACACCCTTAGGTTTCCCGGTTGAACCGGAAGTGTATATTACGTACACAAGATCAGAGGGTTTGTTAATACACTCTAGATTTTCACTCTTTCCTTCATAGGAAATCGAATCTAAAGCCAACATATCAGCTTTCAAACTATCTTGAAAACGATGTAGGATTTGCTTTTGCGTAAGTATTAATTTAGCACCGCTATCTTCTATAATGAATTGTAATCGTGATGATGGATGATTCGGGGAAAGCGGAAGATATGCTCCGCCCGCTTTCAATATCCCGAAAATTCCGACAACCATTTCGATAGATCGCTCTACCATAATACCTACAACTGTATCTGGACCAACTCCACCTTCACGTAAAAGACGAGCTAATTGGTTACTTTTTTCATTTAATTCCTTATAGGTTAATGTTTCTTTTTTAAAGATAACAGCAACCTCATCTGGCGTACGGACTACTTGTTCTTCAAACAGCTTTTGTATACATGTACTCATCCGGGTTGTATCACTCCTTTAGTTACAGGTATTTTTTCAATGGCACGTTTCGCTTTTTTAGCAAATCCCTTACCAAGTAATAGCTGATGAATCTGATTACTCCCCTCAACGATCTCCATTGTTTTAGAATCTCTAAAACACCTTGATATTGAATAATTATCATTACAACCAAGTGCTCCCATAATCTGTACAGCATTCGTTGAATGCCTTGTACCTGAGCGCGATGCAAAATATTTTGCAATCATAATCTTTTCAGTAGCATCAGCTCGATGTTCATTTTTGGCCTTACAAGCTTCTAAACTAAGGAGTATAGAAGCTTCTAAATCTACTCCCATATCCGTAACCATATGTGAAATCATGCCATGATCAATTAGAGAGTTACCAAATGCGCTTCTATGTAATACATGATTCCCACAGATTTCTAAACAAGTACGTAATACACCAAGAGCAGCAAAGGCAATTGAAATACGCCCAAATTCTAAAGCATACGGTGCAAGGTAAGTAAAAGCAAATCCTGGTCTACCAATGATATTTTCTAAAGGTATTTCTACATTATTGAATTCAATTTCTGCCAAATATGCAGCTTTAAATCCAAGCATGTCTCTTATATGAGTAACATTTACACCCACACTATCTTTTGGTACTAAACAGGCAATTGGTTGTTCACCATTTAGTTTTCCAAATACCAAAAACACATCAGCAGCTGCACCAAAAGTGATCCACTTCTTCACTCCATTAAGTATTAATTTATCCCCGTGTTGATCGAAGTTCGTTTTAATCATATTTAAATCTGATCCTGCTCCAGGTTCAGTAAGAGCTAATGCAGCTATTTGATTACCAGATGCAAGTAATGGTAACCACTGATTTTTTTGATTTTCTGTTCCCCATTTTAAAATCGTTTCTGTTACCATCGTATGGACATTAAATAATCCCGAAAGAGAGACACTACCTCTTGCTATCGCTTCAGTAAATAACCCATACGTTACATAATCCCACTCTAATCCACCATACTCTGCTGGAAGAGTTCCACCTAAATAACCATTTTTAGCACAAGTCTTTATAATATCTGATGGAATGCCTTGTTCAATCTCCCACCTATTAGCATGAGGTTCTATATTTTCACAAACAAAATCCAAAAAATTCTGATACATTTTATGTTGAGATGGCTCTAAGTATTGTTTCATGTCCATTACCGAACCATTTGCTTATTTCTTATAAAATTACCAATAGAATTTACAGACTTATAGTTATCCATATCTAAGTCATCCATAGTTACCTTTATGGCAAATTCTTTTTCAAGAAAAGTCATCAATTGGATTGCAAATAAAGAATTAACTAATCCTTCTTCAAAAATCTCAGTATCATCATTAAATTCAATACCTACATGATCTTGAATATACATATGAATAATTTGTTCCAAATTTTTATCTTGCATTTTATACACCCCTATTTGTAATTTTTAATTTTAATAAGCGTAAAAACCTTTACCACTCTTTCTACCACATTCACCTGCATCTACCATCTTTTTAAGTAATGGGCAACATCTAAACTTTGGATCTTGATATTCCTCATAAAGTACATTTAATGAATGTAATACTGTATCTAACCCAATTAAATCTGCTGTTTCTAATGGACCCATTGTGTGTCCGAAGCATTTTTTAAATATATCGTCTACCTGTTTAGGTGTTGCTACACCATCCATTACAACCCAAGCTGATTCATTCATGAATAAGTGGGAGATACGGTTAGAAACAAAACCAGTCTGATCATTAACAACAATTGCATCTTTATCTAATTGTTTGAGGAAAGATTGAGCTTTCTCGACCGTTTCATCTGAAGTTAAATGCCCTCTAATAACTTCTATAGATGGTTTCATATATACCGGATTCATAAAATGCATTCCTATTATTTTATCTGGACGCTTTGTTACTCCTCCTACTTTTGTTATTGAGATACAAGACGTATTGACCCCGAAAATTGTATCCTTTTTACATATCTCATCTAATCTTCTATAGATCGGCTCTTTAATTTGCCAGTTTTCTGGAACATTCTCTACTATATAATCACATTCAGCCACTTCATCAAGATTAGTCGAGCTACTTATTAACGAAAGTACTTCTTCCTTATGCATTCTAGGAAATGCTTTATTAATCAGAGGAGCAAAGCGAACTGTCTCTAATATTTTCTCTTCCGCTTTTTCTAACTGCTCTTCTGTAACATCAATTAATACCGTTTCTAGACCATGCAGCACTAAATCTACTGCCATGCCGATCCCCATTGTTCCAGCACCTACAATACCAATTTTCTTGAACATTTATCCATCATCGCTCCCTTAATATATTTGTAATTTATATCTAAAAACTTTTACATTGAAGAACTCTTTGCAGGTAACGTTTTTGTTCTCTCTCTTTAATCTGTTTTTCAGTAAGTGCTATTTTCATCATTTGGATTGCTTCTTCTACATCACTTTTCTCCACTGAATACCCCGAATTAATTTTTTCTTCGAATTGACTTTGGACCTTTTGAAATGGGCGTACTACCTTTTTCTGATACTCACTTAAATCTGTATTATAATTTTTTGTACTTACAACTACAGTTAAACACCCTGATATTACTTCTTCATAATCAGATTCTTGTAATGTAAAAGAATTTTTTGTATTTAGGATATCTTTCTCCCTTTCATAATTACATGTCGATATAGCAGGGTTAATAGCTTGCAGAAGATACTTCAAGACTTCCTTTGGTCCCATTTCAATAGCTTTCATCGACCCTTGATTCATTAGATAGTGAATCATGTCCAACCATTTCACAGGCTTTATTAATTGTAAGTAAAGGTTTTCTCTAATATTTTCTACACCTTTATACATTGAACTATCATGATTCGCTATGACAGGTACTAATGGCTGTTTCATATCTATATTTTCTAGTACACTCTTATATTTTTCAGCAGCAGGTTGCATCATAGGAGAATGAAATGGCCCACTTAATTTAAGGGGGATTGCAATTCCCCCATGCTCTACTACCATTTCACAAGCTAACTGAACCGCAGAGTTTGTACCAGAAATTGATGTTTTATTTGGAGTGTCATAAGCCGATATATATACTTCCTGTCCCTTGGTTAACAATTCTGAACAAATACCTTCAACAATTTCTGGAGCAAGATTGTTAACCCATGCCATAGTTCCATCTATAGTCAATGCATAGCTACTCAAAATCGTACTACGTTCTTGTACTAATTTTAAGGTATCTGAAAATGCAATTGCTCCAGAAGCACATAGAGCTGTATATTCTCCCAAAGAATATCCAATCATTGCCTCTGGTTTATTGCCTATTTCTTGTTCAAAAACTCGAAAAGCTGCCATGCTAGTTGTTACTAAAGCAGTCTGTGAATTTTGTAACTTTTCAAGGTCAGCTTTGTATATCTTCTCCATACAAAGGGAAGCCATGTCTATTTTTAGAGTGTCACTTGCTTCTTCAAATATCTCACGTGCTACAGGGAAGTTTTCATAAAGGTACTTACCCATTCCAGAATAATGGGATCCTACGCCAGGAAACATAAATACAATATTCATCTTTTTATCTCCCTTATTTTCATCTTAAACTATCTTCAACTCTATCTAATAAAGCTCGTCCCTCTTCAGTTTTTCTTAAATTCACTAAATCAACTACATAGCGAATATCTGATACATCATTCCATCCTAGATCTAGTGCAAGATTCATATGCTTTAACGAAAGATCGATTCTATCAATTAATGAATAACCACATGAAAGTAAAAAGTGATGCCATGCATTTAAATCTCCTAGAGTACGAGCTTTTTGTACAAACTCACTAGCTTTATTAAAATTTGAATAGTATCTTAATTGATGGTACGCGGTAAAAACGAAATTATCTAATTCGTTATAAGGAAACACATAAGCTGTATAGGTTTGAAGATTTGTGAATCCAACTTTTCCCGCTAGTTTAATAGATGGAATACGAAAATCCTCCGTCTTCCAATGTGGTGTTCTTCCTTGCCTTAAACAGTCCTCCAAGAATGCTCTTGCAGCCAACCAAGCATACCCTTTACCTCGCTGGAATAAATCATAAGTATTAATTCCAATTTCCACATCAGTATCTGTTGCAAAAACCGATAAGCAACTAGTTACAACTTGTTCATGTACCATTACTACATAACCAAATCCATTTCGGATGAAATCCTGAGTTGACTCCCAAAAATCAACAATATCATCCCGTACCATTGCGAACTTTTTATCTGATAGCATTTCGATTGTAATACGTTCCACCGTTACCTCATCAGGCATATTAGGTTTAGATAACTTATTATAAGACTCCGGATCAAAAGTAAATGTTACTCGAGTGTAAGGTTTAGGAATAAACATTTGCAATTGTTCCTCAACAACCTGTTTCCATTTTGATTCGGGTAATAATTCAACCTGAAAAAAGTCATCCCCTATCTGCTCAGCCTCAGGTGCAATTACTTCTTTAATAAAAGTTGGTAGACTTGAAACAAAATTACTTGTAGGATCACCTAATAAATAAAAAATTTCTTGTTCTGCCCATACAAGTGCACATCTAGGGTTATTAGGATTATCCACATAAATATGTCCCTTATTGTAACCATAAGTTATACCGTTAAGTATTGGATGGTTCTTATAATCAACGAGAAGTGGAGATATTTGTTTGAATTCATCCTTTTCTTTTACCAATTCATAAATCATATTCTTAAAAGTCCTCCCTTTTGAGAACAAGTGTGAAGTGCATGCTGCGCAATAATTGGCTGAAGTACCTGCGAGGTACCTTCAATAATTTCTAAAACCTTTGCTTCCCTAAATAAACGCTCAACAGGATATTCTCTTGAAAATCCGTTTCCACCAAACACTTGGACAGCGTCTGTGGCTACCTTCATAGCCATCTTTGAGGCAAAATATTTTGCAATGGTTGTTTCAATTACAGCATCAGTATGTCTATCCTGACGCTTTTTCCCAGCCTCTTGGCATAACGAACGAGCTGCTTTTATATTTACACTTGCTTCTGCTAAAATTGTTTGAATTGCTTCATATTCACATATATATTTATTCCCTTGTTTTCTTCTTCTTGAATAAGCTACCATTGCTTCTAGTGCTTCTTGAGCAATGGCTACTCCCGCCCAGGCAATACTATATCTACCATGATCAAGAGCTGTGTTAACTACATAACTCCATCCACCCCCAATTGGTCCTAACAAATTTTCAGCTGGTACCTTTACATCTTGCAAATGAATCTCAGCTATATGCGAGGAATTACTTGCTAACAGTTTACTCATTTTATTTGTAGAAACACCCGTCATTGACCGTTCAACAATAAAGGCGCTAACTTTTCCCTCACTAGACGCAAAAACTAAAAAACAATCCGCAATGTCAGCAAAAGAAATCCATTTTTTGTGCCCATTAAGAATAAAATGATCATTAACTTGTTTATAGGAAGTTCTAACAGCTTTTGCATCAGAACCAACCTCTGGCTCAGTTAGGGCAAATGAAAATAATAGGTTCCCCTTTGCCATCTCAGGTAACCACTTTCTCTTTTGCTCTTGAGTCCCCCACCTTTTAATTGATTCCCCTACTAAAGATACATGAACTGTAAGTAATTCACGAACCGAATTACAAGCTTTACCAATGATTTCAGTAAGACGACCATAATCTAAAGAATCAAGAGAAAGTCCCCCATATTCTTTTGGTATCGTTGCACCCAATACACCATAACTTGAGAGTTCTTGTATCACATCATAGGGAAGCTCTTCATTACTTTCAAACTCACTTGCTCGAGGCCGAAGCCTCTTTTCCGCAAACTCATCAACTACTCCCAGAATCCCTTCTGCATTACTCATACCGTGAAATTTCCATTCTTCTTTTTGTTAATTAGATCAACCATATTATTAATAGTAGAAAAGTTAATAATATCAAGTTCATCATTATCTACTACTATATCAAACTCCGTTTCTATGAAATTTAACATTTGCATAGCAAAGAGCGAATTTACATAACCTTTTTCAAATATGTTGTCATCATTAGCAACAATAGTTTCCTCTGCATTAAAAATAATAAGATTTTTTTTAATGTATTGACGTATTTTTTCATGATTATCCATGTAATTACTCCTTCTGAGACCTGGGAAATCAATTAACCAATATCCCAATTAAAATCGGTCTCTATTTTTATTTTTTCTTTCTCCTGAGTTGCAGATAAAACAAGTTCTTTTTCCTCACTTGTTAACATTTGAATATCTTTTAGACTAACATTAGGATGAGTTGTTATTTCTTCTAATAGAAGGTTAAATCGCCGTCCAAATTCTACTATTGTTGATTTATCAAATAAAGATGTAGCATATTCAAAAGTGAATTCATATATATCTTTATTTTCTTCAGCAATAAGAGTTAAATCAAACTTACTTGTTAGTGTATCTGTGTTTGTTTCCGTGCTAATTTCTAATCCATCCACAACTGTATGTTTTTCATCCGAATTTTGTAATACAAACATGACATCAAATAAAGCACTTCGGCTTAAGTCTCTAGAAAGATCTAATTTTTCCACTAATTGATCAAATGGATACACCTGATGTTCGAAAGCTTCTAACGTATCGTTTTTCACTTTTTTCAAGTGATTAATAAAAGATTGATCTGGATTTATTTGATAACGTAATGCAATTGTATTTACAAACAGCCCCATAAGAGCTAATAAATCAGCATGCGGCCTACCTGCAACTGGTGATCCTATAATGACATCCTTTTGTTCCCCATGCTTGTACAGAAAAATAGTGAAAGTAGCCATTAGTAACATAAAAGGTGTCGTATCAATTTCTAGTGCTATTTTTTTTATTTTTTGAGTAATTTCCTTGTTTACTTGGAAATTGTATTGTTCGCCCTCAAAACTCTTTACTGGTGGTCGACCTCGATCGTATGGTAATTCAAGAACTGGTATTTCCCCTGAGAATAATTCCTCCCAGTATTTCTTATGGATATCAAATTCTTTAGAAGATAATAATTTTTGTTCCCACACAGCATAATCTTTATATTGCAAACGATTTTCCGGCAATGTTTCCCCAGCATATAGGGTCTTAAAATCATGCATAAAGATACTTAAAGACACGCCATCTGTTATGATGTGATGAAGGTCAATTACAAGTAAATAACTATTATCTTTTAACTCCTTTAGTCCAGCCCGCATTAACGGAATCTTAGAAAGATTGAATGGTTGTAACCATTCTTTATAATCTCCCTTTATCATTTCTAGCTCGAATGTTACTTGTTCTAATACTCTCTGTACTAATTGATCCCCCTGCCACTCAAACTGTGTTCTGAGTATTTCATGGCGTTTAATAAGCTTTTCAAAGACTAATTCTATCCTTTTCCGGTCCACCGTTCCTTTAAGAATAAAACAACTTGGTACATTGTATGTCATCTGTACCCCATCCATCTCTTGTAATAACATCATTCTTTTTTGAGTCGATGAAACCGGGTATACCTCAGATTCCGGTACTATTTCTATCTCTTGCAACCTATTTTCTTTTGAATTTTTAATAAAATGACTTAAAGTTCTTATTGTTGGATACTCAAAAAGATTTGCTAATGATAATTGCACATTAAATTCTTTCCATATTTTAGCGTTGATTACAGTAGCATGAAGGGAATGACCACCAAGTGCGAAAAAATTATCTTCCACACCAACACAAGGATTACCTATAACTTCTTTCCATATATCAACTAGCTTTCTCTCCATATCATCGAGTGGTTTTACATAATTAGTAGTCTCCATCGATGGAGAAGAATCTATAATTACATTCTTTGTATTACCTTCTATAACAGAAATAAGAAATGTCATTATTTGTTCAGCTAAATTTTGCTCGTATTCTGCAGCATGGTGAATTTTATCTGAAATATTTACTATTCCTTCTTTAGTTACTGATTTTGTTAAGTGCATTTTTATCAATGATCCACGAATTACTCCCCAATTGGCAGCTGCTGTCTTCATAGATTCAGCGATAGTTTGGAAGTCCGAGTGATAATGCTCACCAAGAAACGAAAGCATTTTGGAAAACTTTACTCGGCCATCTACAACTTGACCCAAATGTGAGAATAACGGAACATCATTAAAGTCTAAATATCCATCTGTCTCTTTATTCAAATCAAACCTACTTATTAGTTGCGTAGCAAAAAGGTGCATTTGTGAAAAAATATGTTTTTCATCTTTTATATGTTTTATCCAATTTGACAAATCAATTGTAATCGATTGAATGTCTGTGATCTCATCTTCAGTAACTTTTAAAGTACTTACTTTTTGATAACCCTTATGAAAAAGTTCTGTTGAAAGTTTTGCATTTTTAACCATAAAATATGGATCGGTAATAATTAAAGCGTCTTCTTCGGGCTCATATCCTACAACAATAAATGAATGAACAATATGATTTTTTAGATAATTCTCATCCCAAGGAAGCCAGTATGCATTCATGGTTACCACCACAGGAAATCCCGAGTATAATTGTTCTAATATAATTTCAAATCCTTCACCGGATGAATCTGTATCAAATATAGTACTTTTTATACCATGATATTTTTCTAAATCACTTACAAAATAACCAGACTCTGTATATAATCCATCCCCTACATTTCCATTATCGACAGGAGAAAAACCAAAATCCCATAATCTAGCGTACATTAAATAATGATTACGCTTAAACCAATTAGCTAACGTAGCAATTACATCATCAATACAATTCTGTTCAGAACTCTTACAAGGCTCAACATCATATAAGATTGAATAAGTATAATTTCCCATTTACTCACCTCTATATTTTTACCAACAGGAAAAACTATTGTAATTTGGCTATTTCTCTATACTCAATTGACAGAGATATGTATATCTTCTTTAAAAAGCTATCAATTATTATTAATACATTTCATATGAAGAATCTTATTTCTCGAATCACTTTTTTTATTTTAATCATTCTAAAATAGGGAGGAGAATTCCCTAACTCATAGTCACCAGAATAAACACTAACATTCCAGAAAGCTAAGAGGGAAAGCTCCTTTAATCCCAGTTTAGCAAGTGTAAATTTAAACTCTTAAAAGTCGCTTTTACAATATAAAGTAATACTAATTATTTTTCTTTTCTGCTATATAAGCCGCTAGTTGTTTAATATTTCGCTTTGTATATGCGACTAAGTCATCCGTATTAAGATTCTCGTTTTCTAAAGCAAGATCAAGCTCAATAGCTAGTAGAGAATTTCCTCCTAAGTCAAAGAAATCATCCTCTACACCGACAGCTTCAATCTTCAATATACTTTTCCATATTTCAACCAAACGAGATTCTAACTCATTACTAGGAGACATCCTACTCTCCTCCTCATTCTTAGGTAAAGATCTAGGTGAAGGTAAGGAATGTCGATCAACCTTTCCACTTGGTGTTAATGGTATGTTTTCAACTTCAACAAAGAAAGTAGGCATCATATAACTCGGAACTAATTTCGCAAGATGCAATTTCAAATCAGAAATGGATACAAGTGATTTTGCTACGAAATAAGCTACAAGCTTTTTCTGCCCATCTTCATCTTGAATGTCTACTATCACAGCTTCTTTAATTGCATGGTGTGAAGATAAAGCATCTAAAATTTCACCTGGCTCAATTCGATATCCTCTAATTTTTAATTGTTCATCATTTCTACCGAGGAATTCTATATTCCCATCAGGTAACCAGCGTGAAAGATCTCCTGTCCTGTACATTTTCTCCCCTTTTACAAATGGGTCTGGTAAAAACTTCTCTTCAGTTAATCTCATTTGATTTACATATCCCCTTGCAAGCCCTTCTCCCGCAATATACAGCTCTCCTACCGCACCAATAGGCTGAAGTCTCTGTTTTTGATTAAGTATATAAAGCCTTACATTCGGAATAGGCTTTCCAATAGGAATAGTATTATAGTTTTCACTTTCTTGAAGTGAAAACGTACTTGCGATAACTGTCGCCTCAGTAGGACCATACATATTTTCTATCTGAGTCGATAGTCGATGCTTTTTAAACTTATTAACCACCTCATGTGTCAAAGCTTCACCCGCAAGTAATATATACTTTACTTTATTTAAAACCTGGCTATTTTCATTATTAAGTGTATTTACGAAAGCTCTAAACATAGACGGTACAAAATTTAATAATTTCACATCATATTTATCTATAGTTCTTAAAATTGCTCTTGGGTTTCGATGTTCCCCATTTTCCATTATTACTAATTTACTACCTACTATGGTCCACCCAAATAACTCTAGAACGGATACATCAAATATATAAGGTGTCTTCAGTAAATACGTATCTGATTCATCCATAGGATATAAATGAGACATTGAAAATAAGAAATTCACAATACTACAATGTTCAATCATGACTCCTTTTGGTCTACCTGTAGAACCGGAGGTGTATAAAATATAAGCTAAGTTATTTGGTTTTCCAGTAACCTCCAGGTTGCTTGTATCACCAACGTACAAATTTTCTTGCTTTAAATCAATAATCTCTCCTACAAATGGAATTTCACCTACGTATTTAGATTCTGTAAGTATAAATTGAGGATTACAATCCTCTAAAATATGTTCCATTCGACGCTTTGGATATTCAGGATCAATTGGTACATATGCAGCTCCAGATTTTAGCACAGCAAATATAGCTATAATCATTTCTACGGATCTTTCCACAACGATACCAATTCTAGTTTCCTGATCTACCCCTTTTTGTCTAAGAAAACGAGCAAGCTGATTTGCTCGATTATTGATATATGAATAACTGTACGATACATCATTTGAAATAACTGCGATTTCTTCTGGTTTATTTTCAACTTGATCCTCAAAAAATTGATGAACTAATTTACCCTGAGTAAAATCTAATGTTGTATTATTAAGTTCATTTAACATCCTTGTGGATTCACTTTTACTTAAAACATTAACATCTTCAATTTTCGCTTCAGGATTAGCTACCATCCACTCTAGCGTATTTATAAAATGCATCATAAACCGCTCTATAGTTTGCGGATAATATAGTCCTGTCGCGTATTCCAATTCTAATCGTAGACCCTCTTCTTCCGGAAATACTTCTATACTCATATCTACCTTTGAAGCTTGATGCTTAATTTCGTAAGATTTAAATGTAATATCTTTTATTTTTTCTGATGTTCTTCCGATATTCTGCATCACTAACATGACATCAAATACAGGATTCCGGTTAGTATGATAAGCCATGTCTAACTTATTTACTAACTCATCAAATGGGTATTCTTGATATTGAAATGCTTCTAGCGCATTTTCTTTTACTTCATTTAAGAATTGAATTATTGTCTTTTCCGCTTTAGGATGATTTCTCATAGGTAGTGTATTTACAAACATACCTATGATAGGCTCAAGATCATGATGAATTCTTCCTGCAATTGGAGAACCTACTATAATATCTTCCTGTTGTGTATACACATGCAATACTATATTTAGTGACGAAAGAAGTACCATATATAAAGTAGCTTCTCTTTCATCCGCAAAGGATTTTAATTTATTAGAAAGTTCAGGTGTTAGATGGAATACTAATCTATCACCTTCAAAAGTTTGATTTAGCCCACGTGGCTTATCAGTTGGGAACATAAGAATTGGTAACTCACCTTTAAACTTATCTACCCAATACTCTTCAATTTCTTTCAGCCCTTCATCGTGTAAACGATTGGTTTGCCAATTGGCATAATCTTTGTATTGTATTTTAATAGGCTCTAAGGCTTTGCCTGAATATAAATCTATAAACTCTTTTTCTAACTTCGCTAAAGATACTCCATCTGCTATTATGTGATGAAGATCAAATAGTAGCAGATATTGATTGAATTCTAATTTCATTAAACCGACGCGCATAAGTGGAGCCCTATCTAGCTGAAAAGGACGAACAAATTCCTGTATTAACTCTTCAATTGTTGATCTATCAGATTTATATAAATGTTCAATTCTAATATCTAAACTATCATGAATAAATTGAACTGGTTCACCTTTAATAAATTGGAATGAAGTTCTTAATGATTCATGACGTTCCACTAAGTCTTTGACACATTGTTCTGCCTTTATAAAATCAAACTCACCTTCAATTAACATTGCACCTGGTATATTGTAGGCAGTTCCTATTCCAGCAAAGCGGTTTAATATATATAATCTTTTTTGTGAAGAAGAAGCTTGATAAAATTCTCTATCAGGTACAATCTCAATTTGAGAATAATTTTTCTTCCCTTCATATTTCTCTATATACTCCGCTAATAGCATAATTGTAGGCCTTTGAAACATTTCACGTATAGGTACATCTACACCTAAACGTTTATATATGTGTGAAACAACAGAAGTAATTTGTAATGAATTACCTCCTAATTCGAAAAAGTTATCATTCACACCTATTTTCTCTATTCCAAGTACTACTTTCCATATCTCAGAGAGCATTTGTTCAATTTCATTACGTGGTTCAATAAATAAAGCTGTGGATTGCTCCCAAATTGGATCTGGAAGAGCTTTCCGATCTATTTTACCGTTTGATGAGATTGGAAACTGCTCAATCGGGATGATGTATGCAGGAATCATATAAAAAGGTAAATACTCTCTAAGGAATTGGCGTACCTCTTCTACTTTAGCTGAAGAATTCATAACAACATATGCACATAAAACCGGAGCATGTTCTCCCTCTTTTTTACGTGTAATTACAATAGCTTCACCAATTTCAGGATATCGTAATAGTTGCTTTTCTATTTCTCCCAATTCAATTCGTAATCCACGAATTTTGACTTGATCATCCATACGGCCTAAATATTCAAGATTTCCATCTGGTAACCAGCGAGCCAAATCTCCAGTACGATATACCTTGTCATCTATAATAGAAGAACCCTCTTTGTTGATTTGTATAGGAACAAATTTGTCCATAGTTAACTTAGGTTGATTTAAATAACCTCTTGCTAAACCTTCTCCTGAAATACACAATTCCCCAGGAATTCCAACGGGTTGTAATTGTTGATTATCACCCATAATATAAACTTTTTGATTAGCTAGAGGCCTTCCTATTGGTAATTGATTCATAAATTCTAACTCAGCGTGCTGAACATGATAACATGTAGAATCTACAGTTGTCTCTGTAGGTCCATAAGCATTTGTTAAATTTGGTCGGCAGTTTTCATTAAATAAACCAAGGAATTTCCGTGCTAATTTCGGCGGTAATTCCTCTCCAGCAATAATAAAATGTTTAAATGAATATTCTATTTCTTCATCTATAAAATTAGTTAATAATCGAAGATGCATCGGCGTTCCATCCGCGATATTTATTTGCTTTTCTTGATAAAAATTAATTAGCTTCTGCCCATCAGTTCTTGCTTCCTCAGGTACTATAAATAAACTATTTCCTAATAGAAGCGCACCAAACATGTTTTGTACTGAAGCGTCAAACTCAAAAGGTGAAACTAACCCGATTCGCATAGAAGAACTATATTTATCATATATTTCATTTTTTAACCCAAATATTAAATTTACAACACTACGATTTTCAACCATAATTCCTTTAGGATTACCTGTAGTTCCAGAGGTGAAAATAACATATGCCAAATCGTAAGGTGTACTTACTAAAGGGAAACTAACCAACTCTGTTTCAAGTAGTTCATTAAAACTCACCATACTACAATTCTGGATTTCTCTTGTAAAATCTTCACTAATAACCTCTGGTTTTACTATACAAAGTGGAGATTTACATTCTTTTAGCATCGCCTCTATCCGTTTATACGGCAAATATATGTTAATAGGTAAATAAGCAGCCCCACTCTTTAAAATACCTAGCATTGCAATGACTGCATCAATGGATCTATCCATCATAAGACCAACAATGTGTCCTTTTCCAATTCCTTTTTTATGTAGAGAACTGGCAACCAGATCTACCTTTTCTTTTAATTGAGCGTATGTTATTTCTCTTTTGTCATCAGAAACAGCAAGTTTATTTGGATTATGCATGACTTGTTCTTCAAATAACTGTATCACCGTTAAATGATGCGGGTAATCTAACTCAGTTTGATTAAATGCAATTAACTCTCTTATATCATTATCACTAACCCAATCTAAATCTATATGGGGCGTATTTGGTTGTAGTAAAGCTTGCTCTAACAAGTCTACAAAATGATGACCAAATCGCGTAACAGTAGATGTTTTGTATAGATGCTCATTAAAATACATATCAACTTCTATACACCCATTTACTTGACGGAAAGAGAATATAATCTCAGCATTGCTCTCACTTAAATAATTTAAATCTTGAATTTCCTCTAGCAAAATTGCAGTACGGAATGGATAATTACGTCCCTCTGGAAGGTAGTTACTCAAAACTGGTTGTAAACTTTCCAATGGGAAATTTTGATGTTCTAAAGCATTAACCATTACTGTACTAACATGCTGGAGAATTTGTCTAAATGTCATATGTTCCTCAAGACCATGTCTTAAAACTAACAAAGTATTAATAAGGTTAATATCACTGTCTTGTTTTAAAACAGGTGTACCAATGCATATATCTTGCAATCTAGTATATTTATTTAACAGCAAAGTAAGTCCAGCAGTAAGAATCATGTGCAATTGAAGATCTGATCCGTTTGCTAACTTTAAAATCTTCTCGGACAATTCCTCTTTTAGTTTTATGCTAACATTTGATAAATTCACCTGTTTGTTTAATGTCCGGTAATCATAAGGGAAATGGCAGTCAGCCAGTTCCCCTGATAAGTTTTCTAACCAAAATTCTCTTTCCTTTATTCGTTCATTTGCGGCAATGACTTTATCTTTATTCGCTATTCGTTCAACCATAGTTACTCACTCCTGACAATAATCAATTAAAAGTTAAAATCCCCAAAATCTACTGATACCTTAACTGGTTGCAGTTCTTGAATTTCTTGTTTAAATGAAATATCTTTTAATAAAATTTCAGGATGATCTACAATTTGTTCAAAAATCTCAACATAACGCTCACATAACTTTTGAACCGTGTCCCTAGTATATAAAGAGGTTGCATATTCCATAGTCAGTTCAATTGTATCTTCCAATTCAACCACTCTTAGCAATAAATCCATTTGCGCGCGCTTAAAGTCGTGATCATATGTCTTTAGTTCTAAACCATCGATAAACATATGATCTTCATCCATATTTTGCATAACAAATGAAACATCGAAAAGTGGGTTCCTATTATACGTTCCTTGAAGTCCTAATTGATTAACCAGGTCCTCATATTGACATTTTTGATGTTCAAACGCTTGTAAGACCTGTTCTTTTACTTCAAATAGGAACTGAGTAAACCTTTGTTCAGCTCTTGGATAGTTCCTTATCCCTAACATGTTTACAAATACTCCTATAATATCTTGTAAATCCGCATGTGGGCGACCAGTAATTGGTGAACCAATAACAACATCCTCTTGGCCAGTATATTTACCTAGCAAAATATTATATACAGAGAGCATTAGCGTATATAATGTAGTTTCTTCTTTTGCTAATAGACGCTTAATTTTCTTGGTAACATTTGAATCTATAGTAAAGGATATTTTACTACCTTTCAGATCTATTATTTCAGGTCTTGTATAATCAGTAGGCATATTCAAGACAGGTACACCATCTTTAAATTGCTCTAGCCAATACTGTTCATGTTTGAGAGCAATTTCTTTTTCTTTTTCACTCTGCTGCCATTCTGAGTAATCCTTATACTGTATTTTTAAGATTGGTAATTTCTCTCCAGAGTAAAGCGCAAATAGATCTCTAACGAAAATATCATAGGAAACTCCATCTGTTACTATATGATGTAAATCAATAATTAAAATATGTTTTTGTTCTGCCAATCTAATTAACCCTACACGGAAATATGGAGCATTATTAAAATTAAATGGGCAAATAAACTCATTAATTATTTGTTCCACTTCAGATTCAAAGCCCTCAATTTGAGTAATATGGAAATCAGCATGATCATGAATAATTTGTACCGGTTTATCATTTTTCATTTCAATAGTAGTTCTAAATATCTCATGACGCTTAATTAATTGAGTGAACGCCTTTTCTAAACGTTCAATGTTTAATTTTCCATTCAAAAGAATAACGGAAGTATCATTATAAGCTGTACTTTCTGGATACAATCGGTGTAATACATAAAATCTCTTCTGAGCTGAAGAAAGCTGATAATGAGATTTAGGTTCAGCTGGAACAATAACATCAAATTCACTCTTATCTGCCCTTGAAATATAATTTGCTAGTTTCTCAATATTTGATAGAGTAAAGAGTTCTTTAATAGGAACTTCAACATTAAACTCTTTATGAATTTTTGAAACAATAGTAATAGCCTTAAGTGAATCTCCACCAAGTTCCAGAAGATCATCATGAACACCAACTTCTGAAACTTTAAATATATTTCTCCAAATTTTTGAAAGCTTTTCTTCTACCTCATTACGAGGTGCTACATATTCAGTCAAGAGTTGTGGTCTAGAATGGTATAACGTAGAATCTAATTCTTCTTCCTTCTCATCATTGAAAGAATTTAATAACACCCATTGATCAATACGCGCTTGCAGTTCCCCTGGAGAATGAATCAGTACTTCCCCTTGTTTCCATGACAGTGCTATATTAAAGGCCTGAACTCCTTCTTCAGGTGTCATAGATAATTCATGTACACTTGCACCTATCTGCATATCTTTTTCTTCATCTTCCCAGTATTTCCAATCACTCCAATTGACACTTATCCAAGGCAGGTTGGAATAACGATTTATATATTGTGCAAAAACATCCATGTATATATTTGAAGCAGCATATGATACATAACCTAATCCACCTAAGACCGCTGAAATTGAAGACATTAGAACACAAAAATCTAAATCTTTATTTCGTAAGCACTCTTCTAAATTGAGAAGACCATAAATTTTTGCAGAAAATTGTTCCTCACAGTCCTCTTTTTCAAGTTCCTGAATCAAATTAAAAGTCTTTCCACCAAGAATACCTGCACCATGAATTACACCATTAATCTTTCCAAATTTTTGTTCTGCCTTATGAATTGCTTCGTATAGTTGTGATTGATCTGTAACATCAGCAGCAAGTACATAAACTTTAGATCCCGTTTCTTCTATCTCTAAAACTTTACGAATTCTGTCCGAATACATCGTATTTTCCTTCAAATGCATATCCCACTCATCACGATTTGGCAGACCTGTACGTGTAAGAAGAACTAAGTTGGCTTGTACAGTTTGAGCCAAGTGTTTCGCAAGAATTGTGCCAATACCTCCGAGTCCTCCTGTAATAAGGTAAACTCCATTTTTTCGTAAAGGCAGTTTCTCTTTAGCTGGCTGTTCTAGTTGTAAATGCTCGTAAGTTTGAACAAATCTTTTATTTCCTCGATAAGCAATCATCTTATCATTCGTATTTGAAAGACATTCTTCTACTAATTGATTTATTAACCTACTCTTCCATTCTTTGTTTAGAGGTAAAACAACATCAACACTTGAACAAGAAAGATAAGAATACTCTTGCGGAACGACTAATGAAGTTCCAAGTACAGTTGATTTTTCTGGAATTAATTCTTCATCACCAATCACTTGTTGAACACCATTTGTAATGATTCGAATTGAGATTGAATCAGAGATATTCTTGTCTCCTAGTGCCTGAGTTAAGTAAAAAATTGAATAGAATCCTAAGTTTTGTTTACAATTTACATATTCAATTGAGGCTTGTCTTTCCTCATCCGTAATTCCCCACATATGAACTATTCTTGTAGGTAAACCACATATTTCTTGTACTTCATCCAATAACTTAACGTAATCTGTACGTTCTTCAGGATTTATAATGAAGCGACCGTTATTCTCCTTATTAAAACCAAAGCCAGGTTCTACTGTAACTACTCTCTGCCCTTTATTTAATAAGTCCTTAACTAGTTCATTACCTAATCCTTCTTGATCTACAAAAACAATCCATGTCTCATTCACATCATGATTTGGTTCAAACAATGTAGAACTTTTCCATTGCGGCGTATAGAACCATTCAGAAATATTGTTATTCTTACTAATTTTAGATTGCTTACTATTAAGCTTTTGACCTAAATCATACGGATTACCTTGTAATTTATAAGATATTTTATTGAAAGAATACATTGGTAATGGAATACGTCTTCTCTTCTCATCTTTATAAAATTGTTCCCAATCTATAGAAATACCTGTTACCCACATTCGAGTGATATGACTAAATAAGAAATACATATCTGACACATCTTGTTGAACAGATCGAACCGTATTAAATATTCTTTCATTACCATTTTCATAGTCTAAAAGGCGACTAGTAAGCCTACTAAGGTCATTTCCAGGACCAATCTCTATGAATAGACTTGTGTTGTCCCTATTCAACTCTTGAATTCCATCAGAGAATCGAACAGTTCCACGCATATGTTTTACCCAATAAACTGGGCTTGTTGCTTCTTCAGGTCGTATCCAAGTACCAGTCAAGTTTGACAAATAAGGTATTTTAGGTTCTCTAAGTGTCAATGTACTAACATAGGAAGCATACTCGTCCAGAATTGAATCCAGTTCGTGTGAATGTGCTGCTCCTTCTATTGTTACTCGCATACACATTAAACGCTTTTTCTTTAATTCATTTTCAAAATCTACAATTGCTTCTTCTGTCCCAGAAACTATACAAGCTGGACCATTAACTACCGCTAAAGAAATGGTATGTTGATATTCTTTTTCAAAAGAATTAATCAAATGAATTAATTCCTCTTCTGGAAGTGGAACGCTAAGCATTACTCCTGCGGGAAGACTACTCATTAGCTGACCTCTTTTTACAACCAATTTAAGTGCATCTTCCAAAGTAAATACTTCTGCTAAACAAGCAGCCACATATTCACCAAATGAATATCCAATCATTGCTTCCGGTTTAATTCCCCAACCCATTAATAGTTTCGCAACTGAGTATTCAAACGCGAAAAGAATTGGTTGACTAAATTCCATTCTTTTTAATTTTTCCGTCGCTTCATCAATACTGAAAGTAGTTGGGTATAACACTTCTTTCATGTTTACATTCGTAAAAGATTGAAGGATTGCAAAGCATTCATCCATAGCTTCACGGAAAATTGCCTCTTGTTCGTATAATTCTAACCCCATGTTTACATATTGCGATCCGTTCCCAGAAAACAGGAAGTTAATTTTAGGATGTTCCTCTTTTACATTTACATATTGTACTCTTCTTCCTTCTGGCTGGTTTAACAGTTCAATTCCTTCTTGGGTACTGGAACAAACTAAAGCTCTCCTATGCTTGAATTCCTTACGTCCAATTTGCAATGTATAACTAGCGTCTGCCAAATTCACATAAGGATTCTGTTCAAGGTGATTTCCTAAATTTAAAGTCATACGATCCAAAGCATCTTTCGATTTTGCCGAAATCATTAACATCTGGTATGGTCTACTATTTGAGATTGCTTCAAGCTTTGGTGCCTCCTCCAAAATAATATGTGCATTTGTACCACCAATACCAAATGAACTAACACCTGCACGTAATGGTTTATTATCCTCTTTCCACTCATTTAAGTGTTGATTTACATAAAACGGTGTCTTTTCAAATCCAATTTGCGTGTTTGGTTTTGTAAAATTCACACTTGGCGGAAGAACCTGATCTTTCATCGCAAAGACCGTTTTAATTAGTCCAGCAACACCGGACGCTGCATTTAGATGTCCTACATTTGCTTTAACAGACCCAATTGGTACCGATTGTTTTTCATTAGAGTTAAACACTTCACTAAGCGCCTTGATCTCAATCGTGTCTCCTAGTTTAGTAGCAGTTCCGTGTGTTTCAATATAGGAAATGGACTCAGGTTCTATATTTGCTTCATGTTGCGCCATTTTTATAACTTCTACTTGGCCCTCTACACTAGGTGCAGTGTAACCAATTTTCCGATTCCCATCATTATTAATCGCCGTTCCTTTTATTACTGCATGTATAGTATCCCCATCATTTATAGCTTCCTGTAAAGGCTTCAGAACAACAATCCCAACACCGTCTCCAAAAAGCATTCCATTTGCATTTTCATCAAAAGGACGACAATGACCATCTGAAGAAAATAGCATTCCTTCTTGGTAGGTATAACCTGCTTTTTCAGGTTGAGTTAATGTAATTCCTCCAGCTATAGCAATATCACAATGCCCCTGTAATAATGCTTGGCATGCATTATGAATAGCCACCAATGATGTTGAACATCCCGTAAAGATATTCATACTTGGTCCTTTAAGGTTAAATTTGTAAGAAATTTGAGTACTAAGCGAGTCTTTGTCGTTAAGTAATGAAATTAAAAATTGCCCAGCTGGTTCATTTGCCTCTGATAGAGTAGATAACACTTGCCAATATAAGTTAGGAGATGCCCCACTATATACACCAATTAGGCCCGGGTAGGTCTCAATATTATATCCAGCATGTTCAAGGGCAGACCACGCACATTCATGGAATACTCGTAGTTGTGGATCCATTAATGATGCATCTTGAGGTGTATAATCAAAGAATGGAGCATCAAAATTATCAGTACCCTCTAAATACCCTTTCGCTTTAACATAATTAGGGCTTTTTACTTCCATAGGATTCACACCAGATTCAATTAACTCTTCATCTGTAAAAAATTGAATAGACTCTGTACCAGACTTTATATTATTCCAGAATTCATTTACATTCTGTGCTCCAGGAAAACGTCCATCTATTCCTATAATTGCAATATCGTTATCTTCTTTCTTTTTTCGATTAAAACGTTTTGTATGTTTAACTTGATTCTTTTGCTTATCTCCACTTAAGTATCTCGCTAAAGAACGAATACTTGGATACTCAAACATAACTCCAATTGAAATCTGTTTTTCTAATCTATTAATTAATCTCTCATGAATTTGAATTATATGAAGTGAAGTTGCACCAAGATCAAAGAAATTTTCATTTACATTTACAGTATCAACACTGTAAAACTCTTTCCAAATTCCTATAATTATTTCCTCTACTTCATCTTGAGTTCTGAACTTATCTCTCGTTTTCGTTTGAGTTTCCAATTCAGAAATTCGTTTACGAGAATTCAGATTAATCCATTGATCAAAACGTTTATTTAAATCTCCTGAAGAAATAATTACCTGATTTAAACCACTTAAACCAAGCACACATTGGAATGTTTTTTGTCCTTCCTCAGATGTCATTTCAAGTGCTTCTATACTTTGAGCATTGAATATTTTATTAACCTGTTGAGCTCCCGTATACTGCCAATCTCCCCAGTTAATACTGGTCCATCGATTATTAGATGTATTACTCACTTTGTCTGAAAAACTATCTAAGTAAAGGTTTGCTGCTGAATAGGCTACAAAACCTAATCCACCCAAAATAGGTGAAAGTGATGAAACAAGATAACAAAAATCAAGATCATAATTACTCAATAACTTATCAAGAACTAGCACACCATGTACTTTAGGAAGAAATTGCTCTTCACATTCAATCCTACTTATCTTTTCCATTGGACACTGAGCTGATTTAACACGTAAGACACCTGCTGCATGAATTACCCCATTTATGTGACCAAAATTATCCTCAGCCTGATGAATCACGTTTCTCATCTGCTCTTCATCAGCTACATCTGCAACAGCTGTCATTACTTTTGCTCCCAATGACTCCAACTTCTGAATATGGTTAATACGTTGACATAATTGTTCATTTTCAATCTGTGATTGAAGAATTTCATCCCATTCTTCACGATCAGGAAGAGCTGTTCTACTAACTAATATTAGTTTAGCCTTTACTGTACGCGCCAAATATTCTGCTAATTTAAGGCCTACTCCTCCCATTCCACCAGTAATTAAATAAACCCCTCCCGATCGAATATTCGGAATTTTTGAAGCTAATTCATTTTCATTTATCACTAGCATTTCACTTACTTTTTCATCAGGTATAGGCTCATAGATTCGAATGTAACGAGTGTTATTTCGAATTGCTATTACAGTGTCAATAATGTCCGTTTGAATCTCAGAATATAAGTTTGATATTAATTTTTCTTCATTATCAGACAACATAAAATCTACACTACGGCATCTAATATTTGGATACTCTTGCGGAAATACTTTTATAGGAGCCAAAAGAGTAGATTTTTCTGCAATAATAGACTCGTCTCCTACTACCTTTTGCATATTATTCGTCATAACATTTATATTGATAGGATAAAGTAAATTAAATTTACTAATTGTCTTTGCAAGTGATATTAATGAATAGAATCCAGTATCTAAGGTCTCGATACCTAAATCCTTATTATCCACATTCCATAGGTGAACAATCTCCTCTGGTAAACACTCTTGTTTTTGTAGCTCATTAAATAACTGATAATAATCTTCTTGTTTAGTAGGGCATATTGTAAATTCATTTAAACTAATCTTTTTATATGAAGGACCCACACCGACTGTTATAACACGATGTCCATCTCTTTCAAGCTTTTCTTTAAGAGCTAAGCCTATATGCTCATTGTCTAAAAATAACAACCAACTTTTAGTAGATTCTTTAGTTACATCTACAATTTCTTTTTCCATCCAACCTGGAGTATAGAACCACTCAGCTATATTAGAACGTTTCTTTATCGATGTTTCTTCACTATTAGTTATATTTTGCTGTTCAGCTGGATCTATCCAATATCGTTTTTTCTCAAAAGGATAAGTTGGTAAGGCAATACGTAATCTATATTCCTCTTCATACAGTTTACTCCAATTAATTTCTACCCCTAACTCCCACGCTTGTCCCAATACCTCTAACAAGTCGTTCTGTAAAATAATCTGATTATTATTAATTTCAGAATTTAATAACTCTCCAATATGTACAATCACAAAATTAGGATCTACATCCTTAACTTGTGTTAGAAATTCTACTTTTTCTCCATGCGTCCATTCTGTCTGTAACTCTATATAGTTCTCAACTAATGGATTCAGGACATCTTCTGGCTTAAGAGATTTATTATAAATATCTGAAACCATTCCAGCTAATCCTGTACCAATAATGTTAGAAGGACGTACATCACATTCAATTAATACATCAATAATCGATTGCAAGCAGACGAAGAAGGTTAAATCTTTAACCAAGCTATCATCTGTTCCTTTAAAGAATGCTTCTTTCAATGCTTTTCCAGTATACATTTGGGCATCAGTCATATTACGCTCAAATACTTTTAAGAATAATGGTTCCTTTTGGTATAGTTCTTTTACATTCTCAATAATTGATGAGTATTCGCTAGGTAACACAAATACCAAATCTGGATTTTCTTGCGTTTTTACGTGAAAATCTTTAACTGTTTTTAAATTGTCTATGGCGCTATCTATATCCTTACATAAGACCGCTCTTCTATACGGAAATGATCGACGGCCAGTTTGCAATGTGTATGCTACATCTGCTAATTCAACATCTTTATTAGATTCCAGATATTCAACCATATTTACTGTAGCATTATTTAAAGCTTCTTTTGATCTAGCAGAAAGAACCATTAGTTTTTTCTCTCTAGTAGAAGCAGAACTTTTAACTTTAGGGGCTTCTTCTAATACAATATGAACGTTAGTTCCACCATATCCGAAAGCACTTACACCAGCTCGAAGAAGATCATTATCATCACTTTGCCAATTTACCAAATCAGTATTGATATAAAATGGGCTATCTATAAAATCAATTTTCGAGTTAGGGCGCTTCACATTTAAAGTTGGCGGGAGTTGTTTATGTTTCATAGATAAAACTGTCTTTATAAGTCCGGTCACCCCTGCAGCTGTATCTAAATGACCTACATTACTCTTAACAGAACCAATTGCACAAAAAGATTTCTTGTCCACATCTTGAAACGCTCTCTTTAGAGCCTCTACTTCGATAGAATCCCCTAATGGCGTTGCCGTCCCATGCGTTTCTATATAACTAATTGTAGAAGGATCAACTTCAGCAAAACTATGAGCTGCTTGAATTACTTCAGCCTGTCCCTCAACACTCGGAGCAGTATAGCCTACTTTTCGACCACCATCATTATTTGCTGCTGATCCCTTAATTACACCATAGATTGTATCCCCATCAGCAATCGCCTCTTCTAATCTCTTTAGTATTACCATACCTACACCATCACTAAAAACTGCACCCTGGGCTTCTGCATCAAAAGTACGTACTTTGCCATCCGGTGAACTTGTCATTCCTTCATGGTATTTATAACCATTCTTTTTAGGATACGTTATAGATACTCCACCTGCAGCTGCAATAGAGCATTCTCCAGTTAACAATGATCTACATGCAAGATGAATGCTCAAAAGAGATGTAGAGCATGCTGTATATAATGTAAAACTCGGTCCCTTAAGTCCCAGCTTATAGGATGTAAGCGTTGAAATTGCATCTTTATAGGAAAGAGTACCTGCCTCTGAAAACTCAACCACACTATCACTGTTTAATAATGGCGTGTGCTTCATCCAATTAAAATTAGTAGATGCTCCTACATATAACCCTATTAATCCTTCATAATCAAATGGATTATAGCCTGCCATCTCTAATGCTTCCCATGTCGTTTCCTGTAACATACGGATTTGGGGATCCATTATTTTCGCTTCCCTAGGTGTATAAGCAAAAAAGGATTCATCAAAATATTCTACTTCCTCCAAATACCCTTTTGCTTTCACAAAATTAGGATGTTGTAAAACATCTAAATTAACACCTTCTTTAATTAACTCATCTTCAGTAAATGTAGAAATTGAATCAACACCATTTTTTAGGTTATCCCAGAATTGGTTTATTTCATTTGCACCTGGAAATTTACCTGCCATTCCAATAATCGCTATTTCCAAACCAGTTTTACTATCATCTTGATGCTTCATTTTCACTTTCCTCCTATTTTGTTTAATTCGGATTTTCTATGCTTTACATACTCTTAGCTACAATACTTAGAGCTAATACTCCTATTTCATAAACTTAAGCAAAAGAAAAAACACATGAAATTACCCATAAAGTAGCTAAAGTGATTTACATACCTGACAGAAAACAAAAAATTTTAATTACGATTTCTATTCCTGGATTTCAATGATATTTTGAGCACTCATTTTTCATTCTAAAAACCTAATACTTTGGTAACAATTCTGTTAATATTACACTTTATGTAGTTAGTAACATATTCACAAGAAGTTTTCTTTAAGAAATTAATTTGTAGAGTAATAATTTTGTAGGGGATTTATGTTATAAAATTAAGCATACTTTTTCCAATATCATATAGAAAAAAACAAAAAAGTGACATACAGTGAATATTGAGAAATAAAATTCATTTATTCCATATCTAACCAAAATAGAACGAATTTTCAATTTAAAATTAGATTTTCTTGCATTTATAATTGCATTCTCTATAAATCATCTATGGTGAGCTTTTAAACTTTAAACATAAATGAAATTATATATGAAATTTTTTAATTTAGATGAGGATCTATATGTGAATCCATTCCAGAGGAATTACATATGCTACAGATTTAATATTCTTCATAAAGTTATATACATAAACTAAATTCCTTCAAACGTTTTAAAAAAATATTGAGTATGAACATCGTTAGTGGAACGTTTCCTACCGAAGGCAAACTTATTTCTAGGATTGCTGACTTACAATTATGCATTGTACGACTCCTAAGACAGACCAAATAAGTTCCATATGCTACAGTACTGTTTATCCTTCCGTTATGTTTCGCTATGCACATACAATATTTTCATCTTATACCCATAACTATTGTCCTGCAGACGCTTTATATTATCTTCAAACCCACTATTTCACTAAACTGTAAAATTAAAACCACTAAATTTCCGAATAAACTGAAAACTAATGAGAAATTGACAAGAAATCTCAATAAGATCTTTTCAATATATCTTAACTTCAATCTCATGGAATCAGGACTCAATAATGATGCTATACAGGGGAGTATTCTATTAAGTAGAATTACAGAAACGATTCTGCTTATGCAGGATAAATTAAAAATTTTCCATTTGATCCTTTAACCTTTTTAAAAATCAGGTATTTAAATGTTATAAACAAAAAACGTAGGAATATTTAATTCCTACGTTTTTCATAAATAAATTTAATTTATTTATACAATTCCTCAAATTCGTCAATCTCAGCTTTACGCTTTAAAAATAGTTCCATATCTTTATTTTCTCTTTCTATTAACCCCAGAGCATGTGTATCATCCAAGGCTAACTCTTTATATCCCCATATATAATCTATAGTTGTCTCTTTAACCTGTTTGTGTTCTGCACAATACCATTCTAAAGGTTGTAACGCATCGGATATTTTAAATAATTCTGCTGGATACCATGATGGCATATTTTCACGTTCTCCTAAGATTAAATATGTTAACTCACCACTTTGTAATTTACATATTCCATAAACAATATACTCTTTTTCAATGGTTAAATTAAATGTTTCCTCTGTTATCTTAGATAGGGCATTGCCGGTATTATATAAACAAGTTACTTTCATAACATATTCCCCTTATTTATTTTTATCTTTAAACTTAAAATTCAACCGTTTCACCTGTCCCCACATCAAATGCTTGATAATAACAAGCATAGCGTTTAAAAAGAAATTCATAATATTGCAGAGGTACAGAAACGAGTTGAGATATAAAGAATCAATATGAAAGAAAATCAAATTGATATAATATAAACCGCAGGAATTAAATATTTCCACAGTTTTATGTTTATCTAAGGTCCGTTTAATTATTTTACAACAATATAGAATTTACTTAGCATTTTTTCTTTTGCAAATTCTTATCTTTCAATTTTTATATCCTTACACCACATTTCTAATTCCATAGGAGGCATAATTATATTACAGGTATATAATTTCAAACCCTCTTTTTCTATTTCACCGATTTCAATATCATGAAGAAAATATGGTAACTGTTCATATGTAAATGTTTTTATTGGTTTTTCTTTTACATATCCCATACTATGTTTGAAATCTATTCTATAGCAACCGCTAAATTGAAAATCTACATCGCCATTTTCATCCTTATAAGTTAGGTGTACCTCATCACCAAAATAGTCGCATACTAATTTAGTAACCCATGCATCACAATAGTGTAACTTTTCAAATTCTGCTTGTATTCTCTGTACGTTCATTTTCGACCTCAATTCTTACTTTTTATATGGAATATGAGCATCTGGACTTTTATCATCTACTATACTCCCATTTACATCTAATAGCTTTTTATTCTCATCATATAAATGTACATGATCATATTTTGTTACTTTATCTGGTAAATCTATCCTCATCCTTATTGTACCATTACCATCTCGAACATGAACAAAATCACTATTCTCTGTATATTTCCATCCTTCTGGAAGTTTTTCTAATATTTCTTTATTAGACATATTGGGAAGGAATCTTTTCTGTACCCCTAAATTATCTTTCCAGAAAAAAGAACCTGATTTCCATGGAAAATAGGTTCTTTTTCATAATTACTTCTCCGCTATACATTCTTTTATTTTTTGTGCTCAAATAATTAAGATTTTCAAACAAAAAATTCCGAAAAGAAATCCATCTTCTCTTTTGTTCAAAATAGATAGAATATGCTATAACAGTATTGGTTCTTTAATTAATGGTAAATACTCTATACTCATAGCATAATTTAATAACAAATTAATATACTCTTGATTTGGCTCTAAACAATGTATGTTCTTCAAATATCCTTGCGTGTATAGACAAGATGGTATAGCTACTGATAGCTCTTCTACAGATTCTAATAAAGGCATTATGAGCTCTAAAGCTTTCTGTTCATCAGTAGTTAGATTCGTATTAAAAAACTTCTCTATATACTTCTCTTGTTTCATTAACAGGATATCGTATCCAAAAGCTTGTAAACTATTAATAAATTGGTCCCATTTAAGCTGATTTGGATTACAAATATGCATGGTTTTATTTACTGTATTGGCCTTATAAGATAATTCAGTAATAGCTAAACTTCCATAGTCTACAGGCGTTAAATCTACATACGTATTGACATCAGGAGCTATGCTAGATAGACATATTCCTTTTAATAATCTATAAAATGCGTTTTCATTAATATTGTATTGAAATTTACCTGTTTTAGAGTTACCCACTAAATTCCCCACACGGTATATCGTGGCACGAACTCCTTTTTCCATTGCTTCTCTGACCATTTTCTCGCCTTGAAACTTACTTTCTAGGTACAGATTATCTAAATTTTGCCCTCTATCAAAATTAGACTCAAAGAATTCAAATTCTTTTGGATCGCTTTCAGCCTGACCTACTACACTTAAAGTCGATATATAATGAAAACGTGCATTTGTGTTCTTAGTTAATTCCAATAAGTATTTTGTAGACTGAACATTTACCTTTTGAAAATGCTCACGTTCTCCATAGTGTCTAACTTCTCCACCACAATGTATAATTGACTCTACCTTATTCTTTAAATGGTCCAATTGCTTTGAATCTAGACCTAGATTCATCAAAGATAAATCTCCTTCAATTAATTCTACTCTCTCCTCTAACTTTTGAAGGATTTCTTTACCGAAATAAAACTGCATTCTTTCTTTTAACTTTGCACCAATTACTTGATCCTCATTTTTCCTTACTAAACAGTAAATAGTCGTAGATGGCAACTGTAATAACCTTTCTAAAATATGTGCTCCTAAATATCCTGTTGCCCCTGTAAGGAAAACTGTTTTTGGATAATTCACCATATCTAATTCACTTTCTTCTGATTTAGTTGTTTCATAAACAGGAGTCGCTTTCGCTTCATTTTCCATACATACTACATTCATATTTTTCTCTTTCTTAAACGATATATCTTCCATCTCTTCAATATGAGAGGCTAAATTTTCTATTGTTCTATACTTAAAGAAGTCTTGAATTTTCAAGTTAGGATATAACGGTTTTAATTTAACTAATGCCGGCATAACTTTTAACGAATGTCCACCCAAATTAAAGAAATCATCTTTTAAACCTATAGATTTTATGTTTAGAACCTCAGACCATACCTTTGCAATGTTTTTTTGCACTTTAGTTTGAGGTTTAATTTTACACTCATCGTTTTGCTCATGATCAAACTCTATTTCTGGTAGTTTTTCAAAATCAATTTTCCCATTCGCCGTTATTGGTATTTCTAACACATGAGAGTAATATTTAGGGATCATATATTCTGGCAATACATTTGATAAATGGAAAGCTAACTTATTTTTCTCTATCCCTATACCGTCCACTGTTTTATAATAAGCTTGCAGTAACATTCCATCTTTCGTTTGTGTTACCACAGCCTGACTTATTCCATCAAGTTGTAACATTGCATCTTCTATTTCTCCTAATTCAATTCTGTGCCCTCTAATTTTAACCTGCTTATCTTTTCTTCCCATAAATTCTATATTTCCATTTGGTAACCATCTTGCTAAATCACCTGTTCGATATAATCTTTTACTCTTATCTTCTGAAAATGGGTTTGAAATAAATGCCTGTTTTGTTTTCTCTTCCTGCTTCCAATACCCTTGGGCCAATCCTAAACTTTCAATATATAATTCACCCCTACCCCCTACCGGACAAGGTTGCATATATGAATTCAATATATGAACCTTTGTATTAGAAATTGGAATACCAATCGGTACGCTTCCTAAAAGATTATTTTTGCTTTCTAAGACTGGTATGAAATAATACATTGCTGAGACAGTTGCTTCAGTAGGGCCATACTCATTTACCAGCTGTACTTGGTTTTTAAAAATACTTTGCCAACTTCTAATAGCATTTGTTGATGCAGCTTCCCCTCCCATTATTATAAATCTTAAAGAACGTATCTTTTCGCAATCCAGTTTCGTTAATGAAGTCGATAATTCATTGAAAAATACTGTTGGTAAGTCAGAAATAGTTGCTTGAGTTTCTTGAATGGCTTGAGCATATTCGACAGTTGAATAGCGCTGTTCATCACTTAATAAATATAGTTCCGCCCCATTTAACAAGGTAGAAAAAATTTCTGATACTGAAGAATCGAAACTATGGGAATAAAACTGTGTTACTTTATCATTTGGAGAGATCTGAAATACTTCATTTCTCCATTCAACTAAATTTAATACTCCTTTATGCGTTAATAATGTACCTTTCGGTTTTCCTGTTGAGCCTGAAGTATAAATTACATATGCCAAGTCATTTGGTTTATTTAAAATTTTTACATCCTCATTTATAGTCGTACGATATATATCCTCTATTATTGAAACCTGATAATCACTTACATTCAAATGACTTTTGAATTTGTTACTCGTTATAATTCTACATGCCTCACTGTCACGAACTATATAATTTATTCTATCCTCAGGATATTTTACATCGATTGGTATATAGGCAGCACCGGCTTTTAATATTCCAAGCATAGAAACGATACTATTCATACTTCTATCTAAAAATATGGCTACCTTATCACCTCTTTTTATACCTTTTTCGAGTAAATGTTGAGCTACTTGATTAGAGCTCATATTTAATTGTCTATATGTTAAAGATTCCGTTCCAGTCACTATAGCAATCCGATTGGATTGTCTATCTACTTGCATATAGAATTGCTCCTGTATATTTTGAAAATAAGGATATGGTCTTTCTGTATGATTTACCTTTTTATATAAAGATTCTTCTTCCTGTGATAGGAATGAAAGATTTTCATATGCTACTGTTCGTTGATGAATGAATGCGTCCAGTATAGTAAGTAAATTTTGAGTAAACCTATTAATTGACTCTTCCTTGAAGAGATTAATATCATACTCAAATGAAACCCCTACATAATCAAATCCTTCCTCAACAGCTAAAGAAATGTCAAACTTACTAATATCTTGTTTATTAGGTAACAATTGAAGCTTGTATGCATCATGTTGCTGTAGAATATCTTTCTGATAACTAAACATAGTAGAAAAGATCGGGTTATTTCCAAAGCTTCTATCAGGATTTATTTGTTCAATTACTTTATCAAATGGGTACGATTGGTTTTGGAAAGAATTCAAACATTTTTCTCTCACTACTTGTAAAAGCTGTGTTAAATTTTTCACATCATTTAATTGTGTTCTAATTGCTAGGGTATTTACAAAGAATCCTTGTATTTGTTCAAATTCTTGATGATTCCTTCCAACAACCGGTGTACCTACAATAATATCTTTTTGATCCGTTAGATAATGTAACAATTGAATATACGCTGCTAAAAATAGCATATACATAGAAACATTCTCTTGTTCACATACTTGTTTCAAAGACTCTTTCATTTCATTATCTAACTTCATTTCAAATACTGTACCCTTATTTGTACTTTGACGATTCCTACTAAAATCTAAAGGAAGATTTAGTATAGGAAGAGGTGCTGCAAGTTCGGCCATCCAATAAGATTTTTCCGTATCCCACCGACCTAAATTTAACTGCTCCTGTTCCCACTCAGCATAATCTACATATCGATTAGAGATAGTTGGCAACTCAGGATTTCTACGTTTTGCAAAGGCACTATATACCTTCATTAATTCATCTAATAAATTCCTTACACTCCACTCATCTGTAATAATGTGATGTAAATTGATATATAAATAAGAATTTTTCTTATTCAGATTAAAAATTCTAATCCTAAAAAGAGGGCCATTTTCTAAATCAAATGGTGTATGATCCGTTTGATTTATTGTTGTACGTATATATTCTTGTTGTTCTTTTTTAGACATGTGTTCAATCTCATCGTGAATCAAATCAATCGCTATTGAGTTTAAGATGACTTGTCTAGGCTCCCCATTTCTTTCAATAAACACTGTTCGTAGCATTTCGTGTCGTTCAACTAAAAATCTTATGGTATCTTGTAAAATATCCTTTTTTAAACTCGGCTCAATATATATGTGTAGTGGTGTATCATATACTCTATTAATGGCGTTATACTTATTTAAAAACCAGATTCTTTTTTGAGCACTTGATAATTGATAACTTTCCTTATCTGCAACTTTTAATACTTGCGTCTCCTGTTCTTCCCTATCATGATTTACTGCCATTAATTTATCGATGTAAGTAGACAGACTAGCAATCGTTGTATGCTCAAAAATATCTCTAATTTCAATTTTTAGATGAAACTCTTTTTGAATTTGATTTAACACTTGCACAGCAATTAATGAATGTCCCCCAAGTTTAAAAAAGTCATCATCTCTGCCGATTCTATATTTCCCTAAATTTAAAATCTCTGCCCATGTTTTTGCCAATCTTTTTTCTGTTTCACTTATCGGTGGAACATATTGCTTCTGCATGTTTGCAAGTAAAGATGGGATTTGTAATTCTAATTTTTTTCTATCTAGTTTCCCGCTTGGTGATACAGGAAAACTTTCAAGGTGAAATACATAATTTGGCATCATAAAATCTGGTAAACTTTCACTTAAGAATGTTTTTAATGCCTCTTGTTTTAGTTCTGTATTGTCTTTTGATAAATAAAAGCTAACGATTTTGTCGTTTTGATAAGTGAATACTACAGCATCTCTCACTTCTGGATGTTTAAATAATGTTCCTTCAATTTCATCCAGCTCAATTCGATACCCACGTATTTTTACTTGATTATCTTTCCTTCCGATAAATTCTAAATTTCCATTCGGTAAAAGACGTACTAAATCTCCAGTACAATACATCTTTTTATCATGATTATAGGATTTATCGAAAGAAATAAACGCCTCTTTTGTTTTTTCCTGTTGATTTAAATATCCGTTGGCAACTCCATCACCGCCAATAAATAACTCACCTACTACACCTGACGGACATAATGTATTGAACGGACTAACCACGAAAACTTCACTATTAGCAATTGGTTTACCTATTGGGATATTAGAGATTTCTTTTTGTATCTCACCATTTACTTCATACATCGTTGCACATACAGTAGTTTCAGTAGGACCATATGCATTAAGAACTGGAATCTTTAACCCTAATTTACTTTGCCATTTACGAACTGATTCAGCAGGTAAAGTTTCCCCTCCTACAAATACGCGTTTTACAGAATTTAATTTAAGTAACATTTCTTTTGGCATATCAGCTATTAATTTAAAAAACGCAGTTGGTAAAACCACATTTGTAATACTATTCTTCTCAATTACATTTATAAATTCCTCTGCTGAACGTTTTTCGATTTCAGAAATTAAATGCATTCTCCCTCTACATAGCAAAATCGGAAATATTTCCATAATGGAGGCGTCAAAAATGATCGTTGCAAATTGTAAAAATACATCTTCTTTGCCTAAATGAAATGTATTGATTACTGAATATGATAAATTAATTACGCCTTTATGTGGTACAACGACTCCTTTTGGTAAACCCGTTGAACCTGACGTGTAGATAATATAAGCTGCATCTTCTATGGTATGTGTAGGTGCAATATTTTCTATAGAATTAGCATAATGAAAATCTTCTAGATAAATTGTATGAATCGCAAAACTTTCAACCAATTCCCTGTATTCTTTCTTCGTAATAATCATTTGACTTTCGCTATCTTTTAAGATGTATTCTATTCTTTTTTTAGGAAACTTTGGATCAATTGGTACATAAACTCCACCTGATTTTAGGATACCTAGAATCCATACAATGGTATCAATCTCTCTTTCCATAGTAATACTTACACGCTGTCCCTTTTTTATATCATTTTCACACAAATAATTCGCTATTTGATTTGACCTTTGCTGCAATTCATAATAGGTAATGGATTTATCCCCCATTGAAATCGCTATTCGATTTGGCGATTTTAATGCTTGTAGATCGATTAATTGATCTAGTGTTTTTGAATGAGGATATGTAAGAGCATTTGAGTTCATTTCTTTGTATAGACGATGATCTTTCTCTAAAAGTAAATCCAATGAATGGATAGGTTCGTTCACATTCTTCATTAGTTTTTGTAACAAATATATATATCTTTCGACTAAATCACTCATACTCCCTGGTTTATATAATGCTGAGTTATAGTCAACCTCAATTTTATTCTCTGTTTCCCCTTCATATCTCATTATTCTCCAAGTCATGCTAAAAGGATTTACTCTTTTACAATCTGTTAAAACTGTTGACTCAATATCAGGAATTTTTAATTCCGGTATCTTCATCGTATTAAATGCTGTGGAATATATCATATTATGATTTGTATTTGTATTTAGATTTAAATCTTTTACTATATGTGAGTAAGGATTATGTTTATACGTAATAGCTAGATGAATAGATTTATTAACTTTATTAAGTATCCCCTTAAATGTCTCGCCCTTTTCTATTGTTATACGTATAGGTACTGTATTAACAAAATAGCCAAAAGTATCTCGTTCTTCTGTATGTGGTCTAGTATTAATTGGAATACCAACAATTATCTCTTCAGCATTTGTCATTTGATGAAGTAATGTACAATAAGTACTTAACATTACTCGATAAATACTTATATTATTTTTTTTAGCAAAACATTGTATTTGATAAAATAGATCCGAATTAATATTCTTGCTTATATTTTTATCTGTATACCTCTTTTCATTCATTTTATTAAAATCAATAGGAAACTCTGTAGGAGTTAATTCACCTTGTAAATAATCTTTCCAATACGATGATCCTTCTTTATATATTGCACTATCAATAAAACCCTCCTCATACTCTACGAGGTTCTTATAAGGAGATTCAAATTCTACATTCGTCTTCCCTTGAAGTAATTCACCATACGTATTGGATAATTGTCGGATGAAAACTCCTAAACTCCATCCATCGTAAATAATGTGATGAAACATTAAATGTAAAACAAATGTATCTTCACTGAATTTAATAATGTGGAATTTAAACAAAGGCCCCTCTTCTAAACTAAATTTCTCATTCACTATAGATTCTAAGAAATTTTTTAAAATAGATTTTTTTTCTGTGTTTTTAAAAGCAGTTAAATCTTTAATTGGTATATCAAATTCTACATTCTTTTGAATTAATTGCTTTATTTTTTCATCCCTCTTCTTAAATATTGTACGTAGCGCCGGATGTGATTGCACTATTTCGGTAAGCGTTTTCTTTAAAATCTCAATTTGAAGATTCCCTTTTAACTTTATTATAATCGGTTCATTGTTCATTCCTTTTTCTATTTCCATTTGATGAGCTATCCATAATGCTTCTTGGCCTACTGTTGCATCCAATTCTTCTACAATTTCATATTTCTCTTGTATTTCTTTCATATGAATTTCTCCTTTTATAAATATTTGAAAACGGATAATATTTACATTTACAACTATATGTACATATTCTGCAATTTGTAAATTTATATTTTCCGACTAAATTCAACATTTATTTCGCTTATTGCATAGTTATTAAAATTATGAATAAAACTCATATTTATACTGTAACAGTTCATACTTTTATTCAATTTAAGCATAAAAAACCATTTAACTAATAATTCTAATTTCTTTTTATACAGTATTCTTGCATATATTTATTAAAGTAAATTGCCTAATTTATTCTCCGAAAATAAATTCAAGAATATTCCAACTGGTCACTATATATACTTCTTATAACATAAACTGTAAAGGAGGAGTCCGTACATAATGGAATATAGATTATTAGGTAACACAGGATTAATAGTTTCAGAGATAGGATTCGGTTCTTGGGCAATTGGTGGAGATGAATGGGGTGCAGTAAAAGATAATGAATCCATTGATGCAATTGAAAAAGCAATTGACCTAGGGGTCAATTTTATTGACACTGCTGACGTTTATGGACTAGGTCATAGTGAAATGCTAGTTGCAAAAGCCATAAATAATCGCAGGCAGGATATCATTCTTTCTACAAAAGGTGGATTAATTGGTCATCATTATGACCCAAATCAACCAGCCGTTTATGGAGATCCTCAAAAGATCATTGATGCGTTTGAGGCTAGTTTACTGCGGCTTAAAACGGATTATATAGATGTATACTTTTGTCATATTTGGTGGGATAAACCTGAAGAAACAGAAGCCTTTCTACAAGCTTTCCAAACCTTAAAAAAAGCTGGCAAAGTGAGAGCCGTCGGTGTTTCTACTAATGATTTAGATTATATAAAACATTTTAATCAGAATAATGATTTAGATGTCGTACAATTCGACTATAGTATTTTGAATAAAGAACCTGAAAAAGACATCCTTCCTTATATTGAAAAACATAATTTAGGTGCTGTGATAAGAGGTCCACTTAAGATGGGAATTTTAACTGGGAAATTTAATCATGAAACTCAATTTCCAGACGATGATTTAAGAAAAGATTGGCCAAAAGAAAAGTGGTTTAAAGATAGCTTAAACACAGTAGAGAAATTACGTTCACTTGTACGTTCAAATCGAAGTTTAGCACAAGTTGCTTTACGTTATGTTTTAAGTCACCCAGCCGTTTCAGTTGCTATTCCTGGTGCAAAAAATTCTACCCAAGTTGAAGAAAATTCTTCACATTTAATTCGTCCATTATTATTAGATAATGAAATTGAATTCATAAAAAAACTTTGATTGAATAATTATTAATCCATAAAAAATCATGCTGATTTTTCTACCAAATCCATACTACTTCTTCTCCACTAGAACATATCTTTAGCACTTCCACTCTATTTTTTTATCTTTCTCCAACAATTTATACAGTTTATAAGGTAGTTGAACCCTTTTATTCAACTACCTTATAATACGTTCTACATTAGATCAAATTATCTACTACACTAGTTGAATACATGCTAGGGTATCATGCAAACCAAATAAACAATTAATTCAGAAATATTTTGAGAAACTTCATTATCTCACAATTACTTTTTTTAAAATAAATCAAAAAATTTTTCTTTACTTTAAATTCCATAGTTCATATAATCTTCTATGGAATTACATTTTTTTCTAAATAGCTCCTCATTTCTAAGTATTCAAAAGGGAAATTACAAATTATTATACCCTTATGTTTAACCAAGTAAAATAAAAATCCAGTTTTTCACAAGGAGAAGTGACTGCATGCAAGATATTTTAAAATTATTTCCGAGCGTTGACGGAAATGAAGAAAAACAACAACTTTTATTAGAATCTATGCAGAAAATAATTAAAAATCTTGACCGATTAAAAAATGAAGAGCGAGCTACTTTAGGTAAATGTGAGGAAAAATCAGAAGGATACTACAATGACTTAATTCACCAAAGTCATATTCCACTAGCTGGCATCACTATGTCTGAGGTTATAGAAGAGCTAAACCAATTTATGAATGGCCATCCTTATCCAAATAAATACTATTTATCGAACGCAGTACCACTACCAAGTGTTCCATCATTATTGGGTATACTAACCATGGCACTTTTAAATGGTAATGGTGTTTGGGATGTTTATGGCCCAGGGGCAGCAGAAGCAGAAGTAAAAGTTGTATCCATGCTTTCAAAACTGATTGGTTATAATCCGCATAATAGCGGCGGTTATACAACATGGGGTGGACAAGGTTGTGTATTTTCGAGCTTACGTTTAGCAATTTCTAAACAATTCCCATTAGCAAAAGAATATGGTGCTCCACAAAATGTATATTGCTTTACTTCTGAAAATGCACACTATAGTTTATTAAAATCAGCTGAAGCAACTGGTATTGGGTCAAATCACTTAATAAAAGTGAAAACTGATCCTTATACAAGTTCTATGGATATAGAAGATTTAGAGGCTAAAATGATACAAGTTATTAACAATGGCGGTATCCCCCTTTATATTCTAGCTACCATGGGATCAACAGACACATTTACTATTGATGATATAAGAAAAATTAAAGAGAGCGCTGAAGCAATACAGAAAAAATATAAATTAAAACCGATTTATATCCATGCTGATTCTGCAATGGGTGGATTCTATAGTTTCTTTAATAATTATAATTTCGAAGAAAATCCACTTTCATTTGAACCTAACTTAAAAAATGCTTTACTATACGTACAAGATAAAATGCAATACATGGCACTTGCTGATAGTGTATGTTTTGATTTTCATAAATTAGGACAAACACCTTATGCTTCAAGTATTTTAATCGTAAAAAATCATACTGATTTACAACTGATGGACATTGAACAAGATGATACACCTTATCTTGGTAATAGGTCATATGGAAGTTATCATACAGGCTATACCTTAGAATGTTCACGATCTGGTAGTGCTATTCCAATGTATATCAATCTATTAGCCTTTGGAATTGAAGGATATCAAAAATTATTAGCAAATTATATTCGTGTAAATCTATTATTTAGAGAGAAGTTGCGCAAGGCTCTCCCTCAAGTCGCAATCACAAATGATTTTACATATGGACCAATTACAACTTTTCGGTTCTATATGAATGGAGATGGCCAAGAGAATTGGGAAAAAGAACGAATAGGTCTTGCAAGAAAAGAAGAAATTGAGGATACAAATCGGTTAAATATAGAACTATTTAATTATCTAGGAAAAAATCGTGATCAAATATTTTTAGGCGATACAACTCGTTCATGTGTAGTAGACGCAATAAACAGTTGTGATAGAAATCCGATTTCTACATTAAAATTCTTTTCTATCTCCCCATATACAACTGTTGAATGTATAGATGAGGTCGTAGCATTTCTTTATGAACATATTTCGATTGCTACTAAACAGATTCATTCATATGTTTAATAACCATTTTTGTTAGCGCTTTAATAGTTAAACTTAACTAAATGAAATAAAATTTTTAATCCTTTTAATTACTATTAACTATATCAGGAAAGAGGAAAAACATATGAATATAGAGCTACTTGATACACACCACGTGAAAGATGCAGCACATTTACTTGCACATTCTTTTGTAAATAATGAACCTCTTGTAAGCAGTTTACAAATTCCTTTTGCTCCTTTTCACAAAATGTGTGAAGAAATGATGAAACAAGCTGTATCTCAAGCTATGTCATTTGTAGCAATAGAAAATTTTCAAATTGTTGGCGTTCTTTTAACAAAAAAAGTAACTCAGCCACTAATAGATACAGAGAAAGCGATTGAACTATGCCCGCAAATGGAACCTATTTTTCAACTTTTAGATACATTAGAGACAGAATCTATTGAGTTTTCTCATTTAGATAAAGAAAAATTGGTCTATCTAGATATGGGCGCTTGTCATCCAGATTGGATGGGAAGTGGTATAGTCACTACCCTTCTTTCTCATGCCATTCAAGAAATAAGTAAAAGAGATTATGATTTTATTGCCGCTTGTACAAATAAAATTTCTCAAAAAATCCTTAAAAAACTGTATACGACCTTTGAAATGAATGAAATAGTGTATAGTAAATTTCTTTATAAAGAAGCATACCCATTTGCTAATACAACAACTTCCTTAGCAGCCCAATTACTTTATATACCTCAATCTCAATTTGTCATCGAGGCCATATAAATTCGTGAAGAAGACTAGCTGTACTTGAGTGCAGCTATTTTTTATACAGAATAAATTAGTAAAAGATATTCAAGTTAACATAAGTGTCAACTTCCACAATTTACCGAATCATTAAAGGAATCTCCTTCCCCCTATCGAATTATTGTAGAGGAAAGGAGAGGAATACATGGAAATTCTAGGATTAGATCCTCGCGCATTAGCAACTTTAGGTGCACTTGAATACACCAATCGACGCAATAAATTAATTGAAGACTCGGAGAATAACATATACGAGTGTAAAGAAATAAAAGAAATACTTCAATCACTCCCTAAAGAGAAGCAGATTGAGGTTCTTGAGAATCAAGCTCACTTTGAAGCAGTGGCAAAGATGATTGAACAAAACAATTTAATTCTTATAGAACAGATGAAAGCTCTACAGTTAATTCAGAAATAACAAACTTATAATTGATTAATTCTACATATGCTTCCATAAATAATATATCTTTATTTATACCATCAGCCTCTGTTTTTACAGGGGCTTTTGTTATACGTTGATTTCATATTTTGAATTTGAATGGTTTCTTTCACATGTACGAGTATGTCTTCTAATAAACCTGTAGTAGACTCTAATTCTTACTTTTCCATTTTCTCTGTTACAGCACTGATAAGTTCTATAGTACTTTTGCACCTAGTGTTATCCTCCAGGTAGCACCAGGTTAAGATCCTTGTTTTGTTGTAATAAGAATAAGCCGTTTAGCCTTTATCTTTGTTGCGTATGAAGTATGAGCTGCTCCTATTCCGTCTACTTATGAAGAGGCCTGTGTAATATCTCATCCGTATGTTAAAATTATTATCCTGTAATGGGCGAGCCATTATCCCAACGAAGGTTGAATCTATTTCAGATTGTACTTCCCATTCAAGGCATGTGCAGTTTCTTTTTTTAAAGGGGACTAATCTTTATCAATCTTTTATTAAAGACAAGTGTATGTTCACAATTGCTATACTCTCCAGTCCTAAGAATTCTAGGGCGATGGTATATACGTTTAAAACCTATAACTAAAACGGTTTACCTGGAAATGAGTGTGTTACTCTCATTACTCCCTGACCGGTATTATAAACATAGAATGTCCAGTACTTATTTGGGTCCCTTAAATCATCGAACCAACGGGCAGATGTAACGCCCGCGGGAACCCACTGGTGAATAACGGTCGGCTCGTTTTCACTCAGCCCACGATCAACCCAAGAACCTTCGCCAGGAGCTAATCCTGAAGGTGCTGGTCTTTTCCCTCCCCTGAAAAACAACTCAAGTATATTGAAATCTCCCTGTTGATTTCCCGGTTGCGCACTAAAACTAAGAGCGCCACCTCCCCGGACAACTAGTGGATAGCTTTGTCTAATGGACGTTTCCTCTCCCACATATTGCCCAGGTTGTGGCGCATCTTGATAACCAGCTTGATAGCCGTCTCGATAACCAGCCTGGTATAAATCTGAATTAGGACCAGTTGTACGATTCGTTATACCATCGTCATAAGTATAAGGTGGATAATACGGGTTATACGGATAATACACAGACAATAACTCCTCAATTTTAATGTATTTTTCACGGTATTATATTTTGCTGTCTATGTGTTAGATGATTGTCTATTCAAAATTGGGGGATTGCCTAACAAAAAAACTTTCTCCGATATCAGAGAATTAAACGTATACAAGATATAACCCTATTTTATCTATGTTGATTTTTTACAGTGCTCTATCCCTTTACTTAATTAAACTTAAACCGGTAACTCCCATAAGAATATTTCGTAATATACCTTTACTATCTATAATCAAATTATAGATAGTAAAGGTAATACATTATCTTTCACGATATAACACAAAGATAATAATTGTTTCAAAGTATTTTGATTAAATTCCATAATTACACATGTTAAGAATATGTAATTCCCTCCTGTTTTAATTAGGTAATTTACGTGTTGACCATTTACGCTTAGCGTTTCTCTTTCCTTTTCAATTAAGATAATTGGGCATTTTAATTTGCCCTAAGCATCGAATTTCCAACTTAAAATGTATACTAAAATAAACACTACATACCATCTTTCATTTCATAGGAAGATACAAAGTCGCAGGAGCTATCACACCGCGCACACTTTCCGATAAAATTAACGATTATACTAATCAAACCGTGTGAAATGTCCTTCCCGCTCATTTCCCATGTAAATATGCAAAAAAAAGCACATGTTTAGGCTGCACGTGCTTTTATCATTCTATTTAAAGTTGATATCGTTATTTTCCGTCTTTTCTTGCCAAAATTGTTTTTGTTGACGTCTAATTGTCGCTAGAAAAATTCTGCTTTTCCATAAATTTAATAACGCTCATTTCTTGTATATTTTTCATTACCGCTCTTCAATAAACAACGACATCAAACTACTTACGAAAATTACTTTCTTATTTCTATCAGACGGCAGTGACTGGCAATATGTAATCCATTGTAAAAATATCAAATCCATTCCCCCATACGATTTTCCCTATTATTATGTTTTAGCCTATACACAAATTAAATTAATGAATATATAGGTTAATGTATTAAATAAATTTACAAAAAGAAAGAGGTTAGATTTATGTATCAGAATCTATATCCATATAACTATTATAATAATTCAAATGAATTTCGTGCATTTGAGGTTGGACATTTTTATGACACGCAAAAAGATTTAAAAATAGAAATGACCCCTACTGGTCAAACACCTTTTCTATTTGTAATTCCTGCTGGAACACGTTTATTTGTACACAGAATTGACCATGAGGCAGGTCATGAGATGGTTACAGGAATATTCTCTTTTAAAGATAATGGGATGTGTACAATTAAATCTCTTAGAATGCCAACTGATATGCTTAACACCAGCGGAGCAAGAAGATTATAAATCTATAATACAACCACCTAGCGCTAACCCATTAACAGCAGCTATAGTCGGTTTAGACAGATTCTCTAGTTGCTTAAGAGGTTGGTGCAATTCTAATGATTTCATCTCGGCATATTTTTCACCTTTTCCCATCCAATCTGGAAATTCTTTTATATTCCCTCCTGCTACAAAGGCCTTTTCTCCACTTCCAGTTATAATTACGACTGAAATATCATTATCAATTTCTATTTCCTCTAATACATCTACTAATTGTTGAACTACTTCTAAACTTAAAGTGTTGACTGGTGGATTTTGAATTGTAACGACTGCAATACTTCCTTTTTTATTACAAGTTACTACTCGTTCATTCTTCATAAAAAATCCCCTTTTAAACTACCTAATTTTTCACAACACCAAGCATCTTTCCTTCACTCACCATCAGCCTAAATTCCCGAATATGGTTCCGCTTTTAGAAATTCATCAATTTATTGTATGAACTGTAGAAGCATAAAATGAGCAATCCTTTCTTGGCACCATTTTATAATCTCAACATATTTTCAAATTGTTCTTTTACTGTATTAATTGGCTTTATGTTTCTTTGGTTTCCGTTACACAGTTTCTGAAGCTGGGATGACTCTTAGAAAAAATGAGATAAGAAGACTGATACATGAGGTACATTAAATGAGAACAATTTAAGAAAGACACTATTTTAGTAACCACTTGTATTTAATTCTTTCTTAACTAATTTGTTGTAATAACAAACAAATAAATCACTTTATCACTTGTTTGCTTTCTCACTATATACCTAACAGTCACTTCCTTTAGATGACATTCCATTTTCACGTTCTGTTCCTGCTTGGATTTCTCCTCTTATTTGTTTTATTTGCTCTTTCAAAAGTAACAATCTTTCGCTTTTTCGCAAATTTTTTTATGCCCTTTAACCACTACACTCTATATAACATATGACTCACCCATTTCACGTAGAAATCATGATTTTTTTCACTTATACTTACTATGTCGCAGGAGCTATCACACCCGCGCACACTTTCCAATAAAATTAACAATTATACTAATCAAACCGTATGAGATGAGGTGTTAATGACATTTTTTGAAGAAGGATGCATAAACTCTTTCCATTCTCTCAAAAAGAAAAAAGAGCAATCTCACGAATGCTCTTTTAAATGCGATATCTAAATCTTATTCTATAATTTTTGCTTCAATATGAGGTAGCGTAATTTTATAATTAGCTGTTGATTCATATGTATGAGACCCTATTACCCTTCCATATACTGTAACTATATCTTTATCAACAAATTGCGTTGTGCCATCATAAGTGACATAGATAATATCATTAGAATTATAGCCATAGGACTCTTTTGTAACAGCTAATCGTATCATTGTTGAGTTTCCACTTTCCATTATTTGCAATATCTCACCTTGATACTTTACAAATTCCATTTTAAATTTATCAGGGTTTTTCTTTAATTCTGCATAACGAATTTGTTTAGCTTCTTGCTTCTGTTTCTCTCTTGATTTTTTATCCGATTCTTCTTTAGTATAAGCATTGGCTATCTCCAGCTCGCCTAATCTATTAAACCTAATTTCGTAATTTTTAGCATCAAAAGAAGATTCTTTTATTTCTCCATTCTCTACAGTCACTTTCTTTTGAATATCTTTATAATTGCCATATTTATGATGAAACTCTTGATTATTTGCACTATCGACATACATAGTAGCAGTTACTTTATAGCTTCCATTTACTATAAACTCATAATCTCCTAGTTCAATATGAATTTTACCATCTTTAACAGGCACATTTCCTCCATAATGCTCTTTTGTTGTTTCGTCTTCGATTGAAACACCAACTGTTGTACCTTCTGGTATATTAGTATTCGCATTAACGGTAACAATATCTTTGTCTTTTTCGTATGCAATATTCTCTAATTTGAAATACATGGTTTCTTCTTTTTTTATTTCAGCTGTTTTTTCAGTTTCAATCGTTTCTTTATCTTTAGCAGAGACTACTTGTTCCCTCTTCTCTTTACTAGTAGAATTTTCATCAGTATATTGAGCACACACCACCCATAAAATTAAACAGCCTATAGTTAATCCAAACCATTTCTTCTGATTACCTTTTCTTTTTAAAAGGGACATTATACCCATAATGAATAGGACAATTGCTCCTAAAAAACTAATTAAAGACAAAAAATCAGACATTCTAAAGTTCCCTCACATTCTATGTATTTACTAAACATTCCAATCAAAAATACTAATAACATAATAAATTGATATTTTGATGACCCAAAGCAATAATAACATTTGGATGCTAAATATAACAATAATTTCTTTTAAAAACCAATAAAGTAAAATTACTCAAAACAACTACATTAAAAGAAAAAGAAATTCAAAAGGTCATTTTTATTTGGTGGGCTGAACTGATTGATACATGTGACAATAAATTTAGGTATATGGCTATGAAAATACAACTAATTCGTGATGACTTAGATAATTATCAGCGAAATTAAGCCTGTACATTTGGAATAATCCCCCCTGTAAACGGCTTATATACTCTAAAACCCTAGATGTTCCTCTACCTCTGAGATCCGAAGTTTTAAATTTCACATGAATTTTTAGACACCTTGCGAACCAAACTCCCTCCGCTCGCGCAGAAATCATGAATTTAATTACTCATACTTACTAAATTGCATAAGCTATCGTACCCACATACACTTTCTAAAAAAATTATCCATTATACTAGCTAAGCCATGCAAGATATCCTTTCCGCTCATTTCCCATGTAAATATACGTAATAAAGCGACAATGAAGTTATTTACGTTTAAAAGTTTAAACAAGTATAACCCCGTTCTATAATTAGAACGAGGTTATACTTAAAATCGTTTAATTTTTGATGTAAGATATTCACTACCAAAAAATATAACAATAAATTCGTTTAAAAATGAATTCTTTGGCTCTTTTATATATTTCTTCTTGAGCGTTTATACATTTTCATTGTAACTAGCCAGCTAGTAATTGTGATTCCTGCAAAAATTAATAGCAACTTACTATACAAATGAGTGGACGGATCAGCATTTATAGGTAGTAATTTTCGATTTAGCAAATGTATCGATAATAATCCACCTACAATTGCAATACCTATTCCTTCTGATAGAAAGCTTGTAAATTTAAGCAGACTCATTCCAGCACCAGCTTCCTTTTGTTCCAAACTACTTGAAACAATGGTAGAGATAACTGTTTTTGTAAAAGAAAGCCCGCCAAAAACAAACATTACTATAATTGTTATGAGCCAAGGCGTTGTTTCTATATAAAGGGCGGCTACTAAGAAGCTTATAGAAAGAAATGCAACTCCAGTTGTTAATACAAATAGAGAACCTTTCTTATCAACAAGCACTCCCCCAATATAACCTAAAACAATAACACTCATGACTCCAGGAAAAATAATCTCACTTCCAATTGTGGTAGTACTTAATTGGTAGACATCTCTCATCATATAAGGAACCATAGAAATAAATCCTGCTACGGTTCCCAATATAAGTCCTCCACAAATGATTGCAATCATAAATGATATATTTTTTCCTAGCGAAGGATTAACAAAAGGATTAGACACTTTCCTAATATGTTTAACAAATATCAAGAAACATATAATGCTAACGACTAGAAAGGAAATTCTATAAGATGTCATAAACATTATAAAAAATACAATACCGACGGACATAAATATTATTCCTTTAACATCAATACTTCCTTTTATTATATCTTCCTGTTTCAATAATTTTGCAAGGAAGGGAACAGTGATAATCGTTACAACAGGCAAAAGCAGTGTATAAGACCAATGGGCATATTCGGCAATCACTCCACCAACAGAGGGTCCGACACCTTCTCCCATTGCTACAATGGACCCAATAAGCCCAAATGCTTTACCGCTATTTTCTTTTGGAATATAACGCGCAACAACAACCATTACAAGTGGTGGAAATGCAGCTGCGCTAGCTCCCTGAATAAACCGAGCCATAATAAGTGCAGGAAAGAACGAACGTCCAACAAACCCGATAACTAATCCGAAGCAATTCACTATAATTCCAAATAAGAGTAGCTTTTTGATCCCTAACTGATCTGAGAGTTTTCCATATACAGCTGTTCCTATAGAAAAAGTTAATATGAATGCTGTGTTTATCTAGTTTATACTTGCTGGTTCCTTATTAAAATCACTAGCGATATCAGGTAATGAAACATTCAAAACCATTTCGTTTAAAACGCTGAAAAAAGAAAGAACACAGAGCCATAATAAAATTTGATTATGACGTTATATTGAATGTGAATGAGATGAATTCACACTTTACCCTCCAATAATAAGGGTAGACGTAGTTTATAGGGTCATTGATACGCTTTCCCTCTTTAAATGTACCCAATTATATTTATTGCACTTCATAAATAATTCCTCCCCAAAAATAATTTATATATTATATCACACATATATAATTTAAAATAAAACATATTCTACAATACGTTGTGCATAGATAATAAATTAATCCGACAATCCAGAAATAACATATTTGAGCATAAAGAAATAAAATTCCTTAAAGAGAAGCAGGTTGAGGTTCTTGAGAATCAAACTTATTTTGAAGCTGTGGCAAAGATGATTGAACAAAACAATTTAGTTCTTTTAGAACAGATGAAAGCTCTACAGCTAATTCAGAAATAACAAACTTATGATTGATTAATTCTACATATGCTTCCATAAATAATGTATCTTTATTTATACCATCAGCCTCTGTTTTTACAGAGGCTTTTGTTATGCGTTGATTCATATTTTGAATTTGAATGGTTTCTTTCACATGTACAAATAGATCTTCTAATAAACCTGGTGTAGACTCTAATTCTTGTTTTTCAATTTCCTCTGTGACAGCACTTATAAATTCCCATAGTACTTTTGCACCTATTAGTTCTGCTAATCGTTTTTCACGCATTTCAAATGTCTTCATATTCATATTGAACACTTCCTCTTCTGTATTTTTTACTATTAATTGGACTATCTAAATTATGATGGAACAGCTATATTGGCAATCAAATTCTCTATCTTCATCATTGTAAACTATAGTTTACAGGAGGGGCTAAAAATAGATTCCACGCTTGTTCCTAAAACTTTTGCTATTTTTATAGCTAACTTAACGTTAGGTTGTTTTTTATTATTCTCTATCTCAGAAATATAAGTGCGCGATAAACCAACTTGTGCCGCTAACTTTTCTTGTGATATTAGTTTTTCTTTCCTTAATTCAGCTATCTTATTCATTGCTCTACTCCTCTCCACTTATGTATTCATATGATTACAAAACAATTGTAAACCATAGTTTACTTAATCATCAACAATGTTTTACATGTTTTTTCTCTATTTTAGTTTCTTTTTGTAAATTATTGTTTACAATTGTACTAGGAGGATTATATATGAAGAAAACTCTTGGTGAAATTATAAAAAATTATCGTTTAACAAATAAACTGTCCTTACGCGAGTTTGCTCAAAAATGTGATGTTAGTCATACTTATATAGACAAACTTGAAAAAGGCGTAGATTCCAGAACTGGAAAACCGGTAGAACCAACACTATTAGTAATAGAAAAAATAGCAAACGCCATGAATATAAGTACTAAATCCTTATTAGAAGAGATAGGATTCATTGCACATGATAGTATTGAAGTACCTGATACAGAATTAGAAAAATGGTTTAAGGCTATTAAAAGTGCCTCTCCCCAAAAACGAGAGGAATTAAAGAAGTTTTGGGAGTTTATAATACACAAGAAAGATTAATATATCAAAAAGCCCCCCGCCTTGACAGGGTGGAGGTCGTGAGCTCGATCCTCTCCGGGGTCATAGTTGTAGAAGCCGTGTCAAATTAATATTTGATACGGTTTTTATTTGTTTGCTTTTATACTCAAAAAAACCACCAATATATCTGTTCATAAGATAAAACGAATTAAATCTAGTCTAGTTTATTCTTATACCATAACAGAAAAAATTATAGGCAAAACTGTCTATCTTGCAAACAACTTCCCTATAGTTGGGATTAAAGAAGCAACTATGTCCTCGCAGGTATTATTAGCAACTGTTTTTGAATAACTAATTTTTATAACTAAAATATTTACCAATAAATAAGTTCCTACTCTCTAAATTTTTTTAAAAAGACAAATGAACTATAGAAGAATTAAATAATAACAGCAGTTTAGATATAATAAACATTGCCAACTAAAAAAGATAGTATATACACATATACCATCCTTTTTAGTTTAACTATCAAAAAATTCATTTATACAAATAAATATTTTATTTGTATAAATATATTCATATGATAATACATTTTTAAAGAAATTTCTTATTTTTCAAACCGACATGTAATGCATTTGTTACTTCCTCTGAAATTGATGAAAAAAGAAGTGTTTTACTAATTGATGTAAGCTGGGTATTAGACAATGGAACATCTTCTCCATTATCTAAATTGAACTGGTAATCCTCTTCACCATACTCCCCAAATATCTTCAATTCATTTTTTACTGCACTAAATAAACCATCGAATTCAGAAATACTTAAAGTCTCCTTTGAAAAATTCTGGGGGGTTAACGGCATTGACCCGTATTTTAGTAAAGTCTCAACATCAGTCTTTGAGATTCTAATGCTAAGCTCCAAAATCTTTTCTAGTATTTCATATTCTATGGACTTAACAATTTTTATATCTTCAATTAACCTATCAATTTGTATTTTTATTTGATTATAACAGTCTACTAACCTAGTAAATTTAGTTAAGTTCATAAAACTATTATGAGCTACGTCACATCTAATTTGATATAAATCTTTCCACATTGCGATAAAATTCCCTATAGTTATATGTTCTTCAAAAAACTTTTTCCAATTACCCAATAACTTATTCTTTAACCCTTCAACTTTTCTATCAAATTTATCCCCATCTTCCCTAGCACTTGATAAAAACTCTATAGCCTCTATAATATCATGGTTTTCTACTCTGACTTTTCCATCCAATAACTCTGTTAAATCAATGAAATCTATACTATAAAGTTGCAAGTCTAGTAAACCACTAAACGTTCTTTCACCCCTTTCTTTGATTTTGCCCTCTAATTGAGGGATTTTATTAACCTCCCACCATTTAAGACCAAATTTCTTTGTGAAAAACCTTAGAAGATAATTTCTTAACATATTTTCTAATTCTCTTAACATTGGATATGCAACTGTACAAATTTCATCAGAGATTTCATCATATAGACAATGCTTTTGTTTAACAAACTTGTAGTTTACTAATGTTGACAGAAACCTAGTTCGAAAATCCTCTAAAGTCGCAAATCCCCCTTCAAATACTACCTCCCACAAAGAATTATTATTTTCAGATCGTTGATTACTTATTTTTACAGTAATTTCATTTGATTCCCACAAAACAGAGAAGTGGTTTTTATTTGTTATTTGAGGATATTCATCTAGCTCTATTGCATCAAATATTTTATTGATAATCTTATTTATAAATCTTCCTTCAACATCTTCTCCTACAATCATAAGGTAAGAAACCTTAAACTTCTTTTCTAAAGCCTTTTTAAAATAGTCTTCCAAAATAATATCTTTATGATTTTTCTTATTTGGAGTTAATATAGATTCTTCAGTTTCTATCAATGCCATATTTATTACTCAACCCCTAAATAAATCTTCTCTTTTTCTAATTGTAATTGTTCCTGTGTAAATTTAATTTTATTATCAAATGAGACTTCTACAGAGTCATTTATACAATCTTCCCTTGTAGAGACTGACATTATTAAATCATCATCAATAGCAAAATTCATTTCCAAAGTATCTCCTGTAAACATAAAAGGGTGAGAATAATTAATAGTCTCTAATAATATATCAATTTCTTTCCCTTCTGCATCATAGTATTTTTGGATTATTTGAATAGGAGCTTTTGTATCCAAAGCAAAAGGAATCTCATAATTAATATTTTTTTGTTTATTCGTACTATCCTTTTTAAATATCGGCAGGTATTCTTGGTCATTTTTTATGTAAAAATCATGAGGTATAACTGTTTTATAGTCATCTATTAATACATTTTGCCCAGCTAATATAGAAGCATATATAGCAGCTCCCCTTGATACAGAGATATAAACCTCTTGACCAATAATTGGTTCCTGTTTAAACATATCTGTACAATATTGTTTTACTGCAGGAATATGAGTTGACCCTCCTACAAGTAATACTCCTGATAAATCTAACCAATCTTTGAAATCATCAGTACTTTCTGTAGCTTTTAATAAGATTTCATCCACATGCTTTTGGATTTTCAAGAAATACGGTGCTAGTAATCTTTCAAATTCACCTTGACTAATCTCAACTTTATAAACTCTTCTCTCATGCGAAAAAAAGCTAACCGTCCTTTTTTTATTCTGGCTTAAATACTCTTTACAAGCCTCGCAATCCCTTATAAGTTGCGCTAAGGCATTTCTTATTTCTTCGCTTGCATCGTGAATACCTTGACCTTCAGCAAATTCTAATAATTTTTTTAATGGTTCTATGTCTTTTGGGTAGAGCTTTAAAGCTTTGTTTAAAACATAAATCATTAAATCTTTATCAAAATTTATTCCACCTAAGTACTTATTTCCTGAAGAAGTTACTACTCTTGTACTTAATCCCCCTTCGGCATTAAAACAAATTGCTGATAAGGATAAATCAAAAGTACCTCCACCTAAATCAAAAACAAGCATATACTTTTCTTTTTCAGAAAAAATCTCTCTTAAGTTGTCTTTTTCATATGTCTTATATATATAATTAAGAATTGCTGCATTAGGCTCAGGAATTAAGTGGACCTCTTTAAAACCTGCAATTTTTGCAGCGTCTACTGTTGCCTGTTTTGCTTTTGTATCAAAATCAGCAGGTACAGTTATTACTACATTATCAATAGCATCTTCAATATTCCCTTTTTCAGCATAAGATTTTAATTCCTTGAGAATACAAGCTGAAATAGCTTGTGGGCTTAGTTCCCTATTTCCAAAGTTATAATTATATTCTAACCCCATTTTCCTCTTAACCCATCTTACAGTTTTATTAGGTTCATGCTTATAATTTTCTAAAGCATATTTTCCAACGAGAGGCTCTTCTTCATCTTCAAAAAAAACTACTGATGGTGTTAATAAATCACCGTTAGTATTTGTTAATGTCACAAGTTCAAAAAAATCTTTTGAAGGTATTTCAATGCCGTAAGAAATTGCCGAGTTTGTAGTACCAAGATCTATACCATAATACATTTCTTAATCTCCTTTAGGACTAATAATGTTATTTTTGATAAAATCGCTTTTTATATCTTTTAAAGATTGGACTTTCGAATCGAAGTTATCTGATAGTTCCTCTAATTTATAATTAAAACTCTCATTATCCATAATTTTCTTTTTTTCATCTGAATTAATCTCTACAGAATCTAAAACCTCCCCTAACAACGTCTTAAACTTGTCTTTTAGTGTTGTTATCTCTTCAAGGTCAATTTGCTTTTCGATAGCTATGGCAGATAATTTAAGTTCACTTTTAATTTGGGTTAAAGCTATTAATTCGGCTTTTTTTCTTTCATTATTCATCATTCTTCTATCACGAATTAGTTTCTCTAGTTGAAAATTTAACTCTTCAATCATATTATCTTTTTCACTTATTACAAGTTTCATCTGATTATGTTCTAAGAGGTTGTTTATAGAATTATTTAGATAATTTAGTTTCGAATTCATCTCACGAGAAAGTTCTGTTAACATATTATTATTTTTCATCACCAATTCTAATACTTCTGGATTATTATTAAACATACTCTTAGGCAAACTCAATGTAGCTTCTACATACTCTTCATTATTTGTAGCATTACTATCAGAGTTTCTCGATGAGTTAATTCCAGTGCTTTTAATGATATTATTCCTAGCATATTTAGATGTCTTTTCATATTTTTTCAGATTAGGCATCATAAAAATAATCTTTTTTTCTTTTTTATCTAGCAAAGTAATTAACAATCCACCATAACGACGTAAACTCTCAAAATCTTCACTTATAATTTGATGCTTTATTTCACCAATATTTCTATTCAATACAAATAGAAACGACTGCTCGTTTATTTCTTTTATTAAAACTTTGCTATAAGGTTCAATAAAAGAAATAAGAATATCCTGGGCTAAAACTTTTAAAAAGGACTGTCCCATATCCTCTATTAAATTTTGTAATTCTTTTATTTGTAATTGAGGAAGGGATTTTTCACCTATTTCCCAATCAATAAGACCTAAAAGAGAATCTATTACTAAAGTTCTATTACTATATTGTTCATAATAAATTTTTTCTTTCAATTATCTCGCCTCACTTCTTTTTTATTTATACAGAGTACACCAGATATAACAGCTACTGAATTCAAATAGCGACTTGGATAAAATTCAATTAGTAAATAAGTATCATTTTCTTGCATGTAATTAATCCATTTTATTTTCTTCTCTGTAAACGCCTCTTCTCTAGAAAGCATTAAATCTCTCCAGTACGCTTTGAACCTCATATCCTTTACAGCAACTCCAGGAGCAGCTTTGTATTCCCAATAATATCCATATACATCTTTAAATTCTAGTCGGCACTCCCAATAATACGTTTGCTTTAAATCATATGCAGCTCTTTCTTGCATTCTCTTAAAAAAATATAAATCATCAATTTTGGGATTCCTTAAAATCCCTACCCAAGATGGGCTTTCTTGTAATTCTGATACGCTACTTAAAGAAAGTTCCTCTAAGATTTCTTTTCTCTTTTTATTACTCTTACATGCTGGCTCACTTAAATAAGGAACATAATTATCACTTATGACTTCATAAACATCATTTCTATTTTCTAACTTCCTAACAATATCCGCTTCCGTTACTGCAAATATATCCCAAACATATTTCCCGTCAATCTTAAATAGTTTCTTCGAAAGAGTTGGAATTATTACCCAAGAATTATTATCAAGATTTCTTGCAATGACTGCATAGCCTTTTTCTTTATCACTAGTAGTTTCTGCTAACGATAAAACTAGTAATTTTGCCAAATTCATCCCCCCTACTATCTTTAAATTTTCTATAATTTTTTGTGAAGATGCAAGCAATGTTATTTACAAAACTAACAATTTTCACTTCAAAGTAAAGCAATAAAATATTACCAAACTTTTCTATATAAAATTATATATAAATATTGTTATTATCACAATCTCCTTATTAAAATACTCTTAGCATCCTTTTAAATTTCTTTATCACACTTCTCTTTCAAAGCAAAATACTAGAGTATGTTACTGCTTCCATAAAAAAAGTAATTAAATGTCCCATTTACACTTCATTAGAACATAAATATAAAATTAAATTATTTTATATACAGAAATAAAAATTAAATATTAAAAGTGAGAACTTTATTCATCCTCGGAAAAATTTAAAACATTCTGGTGTACTCTTCCCTATACTTAAATTCATTACGTATAGAGATTATTATCCCTTACTGCAAAATAGACTGTTTAAAAATCAATCGTAGACTACTTCCTCTATCCTCTAATAAAATTATAAAACTCTCCAAAATATTGAACCTTTTTTCTCAAAGAAACCCTACGCATTAATTAGATAAATTTAATAAAGATATTTCATTCGTTTATTGCAGTTTACGAATGAAATCTATATGCCTTTATAAAGTCTCCAAAATCCTCAGAACAACAGTAACTATACCTCAAAATTAAGAAGAGATAGCAGTATAATTACTGCTATCTCTTCTTAATTTTACTTGTTTATCAAAAACAAATTAAACACTCTTATAAAAATAAGCATATAAATTCTCCAAAATCTATATGCTTATTTCATTACTTAATTTTTTTATATCATTCTTCATAGAATCTTATGCCCTTCAAACAATTCCAAGTTCTGTAAATTAACAACCAATTCTTTTGTTGATAATTCCCGATTAACATATAAACAAAGCGTAAGGAACAGATGCCCAATCAAATATACATAAGTGCTTGATTCGATAGCCTCTTTGTTAAACGTTTTACTATTATACCTAGATGCGACATTTCCATGAAAGGAAGTGTTTCGAATTGCATAAAGAATACATTTAAAAACAAATTTTAGGTAAAGGCCATCATCTTTTAAATTAAAAGTGTATTTTTCCTCTTCAACTAAATCACTTTCTTTTACATCCTTAAATGTAGCTTTCTTGTTTATCAACAGTTCCTTAAGTTTTGTAGCAAGGCTATGTACCAATTTTCTAGATTTATCCCTATCAAGAGTATCTACATCAACTTGAAAATTATGTATATTCGACTTTAAGAAAGTTATATTTCGATACGACTCACCATATGTTTCGTCTATAATAGAAAGTAAGTCCTTGAAAGAACTTCTAAATGTTGTATACTGCGACGAAAGATGTGATTTTTTCTGATTACCACTAAGCCCATTATATACTAATTTGTCATCTATTATTAATCCTTTTAGAACATAGTTTGCTACAAATCGAAGAGTCTTAATAGGTATTTTTTCTACATATAAGTCAATTAGTTCCCTTATCGTAAAAATCTTCCCTTGATATGTAATGCTATCATCGAGAATACTAGACATACTTTCAATAATTAAATTAAGTTTTTGCCCATCTCCTTCTCTTCCGTCTATTAGTTTACCTTCAATACTTCCCCCTGTTCCTGCCTTAGTCAAGTAATGTTTATTATAGACACTATTTATTGCCTTCCATAAAAAAGTAAACGCCATATCTGGCCTTTCAGGTAAACAGTAATATGAATCTAGAAGGTGTGTAATTGTTACATAAGGATATTTAGACCCAACATCCCATTTTTCATTATATATATTTTTTATATCTTTCAAAATTAGATAATCTCCAATTTTATTCTCATATAAGGTCTCTAGATGTTCATTTTTATTATAATCCCCTAATATTTCAAGCCAATTATTCATATTTTCACTCCTAGTTTATATTGATGTTACTAACTCTTCCTTGGAATAATATCTTTTTTATAAGCCTACGACCACAAATAATAACTCTAGTTATTTATCTGCTACCCAAATAATCTTTTTTTAAATTATACCACTTCACATGTAAGAAAAAAATTTTTTCTGATTTTTTAGAACTTTAATGATAAAAATCCTTAATATAGTCACTACTACAATCCTAACGCTGTATTTATAACTTTTTATAATTACAAACTTAATATTTACAAATGAATATTAATACCGTTATATCAAAAGAAAATGTTATAAACTAAACCAATCTGTTAATAAAATTAAAATTTCGCTAGTTAACTTTATGAGAACGAATAAAAGATAGTGTGTCTCTATTATTATAAAAAGCTTTAATGATTTTAACTGTAAGAGTATTAAATGTTTATTTTCTTACACCTTTATAACAAACAATTTTTAACTGCGCCAATTTATGCATCTCATTTTAAATCTGATTTAAATCCTTAATTACTTTAGGAACAGTTTTAATAAATTTCTCTTCAAATTCTTTATTCAATTTATCCCAACCCTCTAGTGACCCTTCAAAAAAGTAATTTGTTGTTAATTTTCCATATAAAGTAAAATCATTCAAGTTAATACATGCCGACACAGTGAAGCCCTCAAAGCTTGCCATCCACTTAAAAAAATTCGCACTTAAAATTCCCTTTGGATTGCTAATGCTAGCACTTTTATTCAACTCTTCACCTTGTTTTCCTCTTCTTTTTAAAGATACTTCTTCCAAGGATTGTTTAAATCCATGTAAACGACCCCTTATTTCAAATAACTGTGAGCCTAAGGGTAATAAAATAAAGGTTATTGTTTCTTTTGGTTCTTCTTTAAAGCTTAGTTCCCCTAATATATTTTGAAAAACATTATTTTCAGCGACATCTTGGCTATTAAACTGTTTATCTAGTTCTTGTAGATAATAATCTACATTATCCTTTATTTCTTCTAGAAAAGGTGTCTCTTGTAATCGAGAAATAAGTTCACTAGCCTTCTTAAAAGCTTCTTTACTCCTTTCTTTGTCACCAACCCATAACTCCAATTGTCCTTCTTGCATGCAATGATAAATCTTATCCTTATTATTTTCAATTTTAGAATCCATATAAGTATTTCTCCAAATCCTTTTGTTTTAGTTTCTTTATTTTAGTACCTTCATACTTTTTTAAACTGAGCATTTTATTTAAACCTTTTCGATTTTTTTCTCTACGTATCAATAATGTAAAGGTTATTTTTGGCTCAGCAATGTCCCTAAATTCTAAGTTCGAAACTAGTCCAAATCCAAAATCATCTGAGTATTCTCCTACTATTCTCCAATACGATGCTATTTGTCTAATTGCTTCAATATATTGTGTATTCTTGCACTCTCCAGGCATGTAATTTGGAAGTTCAGGAGGACTATCTTTAGTGCATTCTTTTCGATAGTTATCATAAAAAGAAACAAAAGCATCTGAGTTTAAAAATAAATCTGGTGTTTTTGTACGAGTTCCACTCTTTAATTGGCAAATGTTATACCTTACTGAAGGTGAAAGTAATTTTAATGCTTGAATCGTTAAGACCTCTCCAAAGTTTCCAGAAATTGAGCTTCCGTAATCCTTTTTTTATTAATAGTAAAAGGGTTGACTAAAATTGGAGCAGTTAAATGGCTACTAGCGGCTGTTAGATTATTGTTAAGCGCCCACTCTGATACAATCTGATTTCTGTAAACATTAAAATGTTGACCTAGGTTTAAAACCATTCTCTCGCCCCATTGTGAACCAAGAGCATCTAATTCCCAATCGTCTGTATAATAAAAAAATTTTTTCAATTCAATTTTACTTCCAATTCTTATATGTATTTGTATCCTATGATTCATCAATTTTGTTCCCCCAAAAGACAATAGAATTAAACTTATACAAATTATAAAACATATCACTCAACTTAGTCTTGCTACTCGAAAATTTAACAAACTTCTTAAACAAAGACGGCTCTTGATAAATGCCTCTTACACTGTAAAGATAATTAAATTTTAATTTTGTGCAACTCACTAATGCAATTTTTATTACAGTCTACTCCCTGAAATTTACCTCTAGGGAAATAATACCAGATTGATACAAAAAGAGCAGTCCTTCTTTACACTCTAATCTTGTGAAATTTTGTAACACTTGTCTGTACCTACACTATTGCATTGTATAATATTGAATAATACAGAAGCTCCCCATTACATTGCACATTGAGAATGTTGTAGCTAACTATATAAAAGACGGGTTTTATTAGTTTATGTAAACCGATGTGATGAACTCCAAAACCATGTTCAATCATTTGCTGCAAGGTACAAAAAAGAAAGCCTCAATTAAGAGACTCCCCTCAAAGTATTACTTTAACCCCTTCTACAACTTTAATCTTTTAATATGTTTCTGTTTTTTGTATAGCCTCTTCTGTAATTAAATGCTTATGCTGGTATCCTCCATTGAAGTTTTTATCCTTCTTCGCATGCATCTTAATGGTAATACAAAATAGAACTTCAGCTTCATACAACAATTTAATGTATTTCATTACTGTACGTCTGTCCAACCCTATAATTTCTGTAAGTTTCCCAATTGTTATAAATACAGAATTCTGCGATAATAAAACAATTACGATAGCCATATAAATGAATTAAATAGAAAATAACCCTCAAGAAATAAACACTCATAGTCTATTTCTGTTTTCCTCAAAATTCTAACTAACACAATTAATTTATACTTAAATATGTTAAGACCCTCTCACAAATCCCAATTTACATACTACATAATAGTGATTTAACTTAGTAGAAGAGTACTATACTAAAATTCTATATCAACCTTTTCTAATGCTGTACAGAAGGTGTTAAACTGATACTGCTAAACCATTTTTTTTCAAAATCAAAAAATACATAATTTAAAGCATTGGAACTAGCAATACTTTTGTACCTGATTCCAGAAATCCCATGGTACTTAGCACATTGAGCTAAAAAATTAGGTAAAAAATATTCTTGTCCATTTTGAGATGTCTTTGTGAAGCTGCAATATTGTACCAATGGAGAAGTAGAATTTGATAAATCTAACATTTTTACAGATTCATTAAGTTTCCATTCTACAATATCGTAAACTAAATCACTATTAGCTATATTATTAACTTCTTTTAGAGCTACATCTCTATCCTCACATGTATACAATTCTCCTTGACCAAGAATATTGTACCTACCATGACCAGCAAACCCATATGGAGCTTCAAACATTTCTGGATAAGTAAAAGGTGCTTGTCGTTCTTTTAAATTCCTCTGTCTTACCCTGAATAAATTCAAATTTCTAACTTCAACCAAATCACCCTTGCTAATTTCATCCAAAATTCTCCTTCCTACTGAATGATGTAAGCCAAGCATCGGAAATTCTACCAGATGATTGTAAAAAGCAGCTACCTCATCAATCTTTAAATTTCTTATGACATCGGTAACTGCGACAGTACTAGGTATCCCTTTCATAGGTATTGCCCCTGTACTGTCTTTCCTTTCTAACACATATTCTAAACTATCATTTTCCTCATCGAAACTGTGGCTTATTCTATAATCCTTCTGAGATATTTTATTAAATATATATTTTGTTTCTACCTCTTTATTAGCTAAAGACATTTCATTTAGCAACGGTTTAGAAAGAACCCAATTCGAGCTTATTAATGGTGGATTAGACTTAACTTCCACTTTCGACATTAGCCCCGCTAGCCCTAACACGCTTTCTTTTTCCACTTTCGGCACTAACCCCGCTAGCCCTAACACACTTTCTTTTTCCACTTTCGGCACTAACCCCGCTAGCCCTAACACACTTTCTTTTTCCTTCTCCTGTATTCTCAAAGAATTCCCCCCCTTTTTTTTCTGGTCGCAATTAAGCATTTGTATGTTTCTATTCTTTTTCTTGCTTACCATTTATTCCACCTCAAATTTACAAATAACATTTCCAGGTAAATAATAACATATGTTTTAGATTAGCTACTATATTTCTACTATTTCTTGGTACATTTTTAACAAATACCCTTTATAACATATCAGATAAAATCCTTGTAAAATTGAACCCATAAAATCAAGATTTCATTAATATAGGAAGAACAATACCAATGGACACGGCATTCCAGAGTAAGAGGACTAGGGCGAGGCGGGCAGTACCTCCCATCCTTATTCACACCAACCCTTGAGTAACACACTGTCTACTATCTTTGTATTTTACAGTAACTTAGATATACTATTCATTTTCCCTATGTTTTGAAATACCTTAAAATTTCAATAAAGATTTAGTTTTAATATTGACCTATTCGTCTCGATAACATGTAGATAAGAGCAGGTGATATTGAACAAATTGACCTCATTTGCTCCTCATTATCGTAATCATAACTCTTGTCGAGAGATGGGCAAGTATTCACTGACAAATGATACTTTGTTTGAGTTCCACAACCTCATTCCCCTCGTATCGGTAAATTTACAAGTGATGTGTATAACATCCAGCTTCATCCAAATATCAGACTTCTTGTATCCTGCTTCCATAAAAATAGGACTGTACAAATCATACAGTCCAAACCTGTTAAACCTTATTCAACTACTCCCTCAACTAGTTGGACAGCTTCTCTTTGCAAGACTCCTGTATTCACTATTGCTTCTTCTGTAATCAACTCTTTATGCTTGTATCTGCCATAGAAATTCTTATTCTTCTTCGCTTCCACTTTAGTTGTGATGCAAAATAGCACTTCGTTCTCATACAAATACTTAATGTACTTCATCACTGTCTTTCTATCTAACTGTGTCATCTTTGCAAGATGTTCAATGGTTGTCCATACCGCTTTATGCTCCATAGATTTATCTTTATAGTAGAACAAATGCGACACAATAGCCAAGTAGATGATGAATAGCTTTCCCTTGTAATTCGATTGCATCGTAAGTATTTTTTCAATATCCAACTCGAATACCTTTGCAAAGCAGTCCTCATCCTTGCTAGTTGGTTCAATGAAGTAGGTTTGAGCAGGCTTAATATTCACTACCTTCTTTGTCTTTTGTCTATTCTCATAAATAATAATGTAGTTCATCGCTTGCAGTCGAACAATACTCTCTCTTGTCGCTTGACTAGCTTCTTTATTCTTAGGATTGACTCCTCTGACAATCATCAAATCATTAACACTCGTCATAGCTGATTTAATTAGATTATTTGCTAATGACTTAATGATTGCAAGCTGACAAATATCTAGGTCTCTGCCTTCATAATCATTCTCATACAGTAGAACTTTTGGGAACATAATGAATGACTCTTGTTGTTCTTCAATAATTGATTGTGGTAACTCTACTTCTGACACTTTACATTATCCTTATCTTTCAGCAGAATGACAGCTTACGCTGACCATGTGTTGCTGAAGCACATGTATTCATCTCTCCCTTCATATTTGGATTTAAGCTTCCCATTTAACTATGTACCCGAGACCGCTTGCGGGCGGGGGCATAGTATTTCTCTCTTCTTTATTTCTTCTCTCTTCTTCTTTAGAGAGCAGTTTGACCCTAAGCTGTTAAAAACTTTAATCGATACTGACAAATTACCAAAAGATATATTATAGATAATAACTTTTTCTGACTTAATAAACTCGCTGTATATACCACATCTTTTTTTTCCTTGACCTCATCCTATCTCGTAAAATCACCTCGTAGTCTGTTAACGGACGGCGTGTAGGTATATGATGATTTTTGTAATCAGCGCTGATATACTCTAACTTCTTTAATGGGACCTTTCCCTTTCTTAACCCCCTTAACGAATTATCTCCTAGACAACTGATGATCACTCATTATCGGATATTCATCACGAGTCATCTTATCCGGCTGTGTATCATGTAACTCCTCGTATAGAAACAAATCTATTACTCGTTCTAGCTGTTTCGGTTCAGGGCGCTCTCATTGATTTTTGAGTTTTCGCCAACCAATACAGTTATGCTTTATCTATATTACTATTTAGCGGAGTATATTTTATATAAGTAATTAATTGATAATATATAAGTTAGGAATTATTTTCGATAGAAAACGATTGCCGAAGGGTAAAGGTAAGCAAAAACTTCGCTATCATAAATATCTTTTCTTAAATCTCGTTATAATAAATCTAGTTAGACAGTAATTAATACCGTTCTTTAAAATTCCTAAAATTCGTCAACTAAGTAAGCACTATAAAGTTCTTTTTTACACTCTAATCCCACTTCTCTTTCCGCCTTCAATTTACGAAATGCTCTTTCATATATCTTCTTTGCATCCGGAAACACTTCGAAAAATCCGTCGTCATTTAGCGGTTCATATGGTCGATAACTATTGCCTAATAACCCCCTGCACTTTTAAATCAATCGTAACTCTTCTAGTACATTTAAACACGTTCGTACTGTCTTTTCTGCTTACCGTATTCCATTGCTAATTGATGTGTTGATGGCCAAGCATACCTGCCATATAATTAATTACTACCATCATAATTAAGTTTTCAAATACTCCTCTCCCAATTAATTCCTGCAGAATGTACTAAAAGTATCTGTAAATGTTTTCATTAGTATATCAACACGATTTGCAAAATAAGCAGCGAGTCGTTGGCCTCTCCTTTCTCATAAACTATTTGATTCTATTAACACGGCTAAATTTATTTATCTGTTATCATATATCTTTTAAAATACTCCTTCCTTCACCCTTTTATCATCTGTTAATTTAACATTCTTATGTAAACTGGATTTTCATCAATAAACAGTCAACAACTTGGTTAGACACGCAATAAAAAATATGTCTTCTAACAAAAACATACCCAAAATAGTACTAATGAATAAAATTCATTAAAAGTTTAATTTTATACTTCCACTTGTTCTATTTTTATTAAAATTAACAGTGAAACCATTTTTTTTATAAAATCGCTCTAGTTTATCAAACTTTTCTATATCTACACATGATAGCATTCCATTAACTTGACATACATCCATTTTTTTTGCCCATTTAATTAAATACTGTATCAGTATTGAACCATTACCAACATCTTCTTCTACTGCAAAAACATCGATGATATGGCACGTTACAATAAAAGGATTCTCAATATCATGATAGAATTTTGCATATAATCTTGGATATGGGTGTCTCGTTCTTTTATTCTGCAAAGATAAAGTAATACTCTTACTATCCATTAAAACACAAACATAATATTTTACAGAACTCTTATTGAATTCAATTCCATCAATTACATTCCCTTTTTTTAACATATATTCAACAAATTCATTATTTGCTTCTATCTCTAGCAAACGTTCTACTTCTTTTTTTAGTATTTTCTCACTATCTTGTATTCCACCCTACATTTCTTTCAATTCTTGATGCTTCATCTTTAAACTTTTTATTTTATTAAAAAACATACAAAACCACCCTCAATATTATTTAATATATTACTATTAATGGTTTTTCACATGATAGAAACTAAGTTCCATTTCTCGCATTTTTTTATCCTTAAAAACTGTAAAATATGCAAAATAAAGAAGAACAGCTTATTGCTGCTCTTTCTCTATAATGAAAAATTTACTCTTGATTATATTTTCCTATGCTTACTTCTTCTGAAATCTATACTATGTTTAGAATCAAAAATTGAAATAACTATAGTTTCTCAATAAGTGGATAAGTCATCATCTGAATCATAATTTTTCTGATTTCCCGTGCATTATCTAGAGAAGATATATTTCTTTTGAGTTTATTCTTTATGTCCCATCCCTTAATTATTTCCATATCTTCATCATTAAATTTTAATAACTCTTCATCATATACTGCTTCTATGATTGCTTCTTTAGCTTCATTTGATAGCTCAACATATTTAATAAAATGATTAAAACGAGAAAAAATAGGATCACCTAGTTTTTCTTTTATTTCTTTTTCATTATGGTAATTTGAAGTACAAAAAATAATAGTATTTTCTAGATTTACTTCATAAAATTTATCGGTATATATTCCTTCATCAAACAATTGATAAAATGCGCTATAAAACATTGGATGTGCTTTATCAAATTCATCCAATAAAATAACATTTGTCTCCCTATCTAGCAAATCCTTTGCAAATGAACTACTTTTATCACCAAAGATATAATTCATAAAACTTTCATTATGGAACATAGATAACTGCTTTCTAAATAATTTTTGATTTGGATTTATAATTTCATTTACAAATTTAGCTGTCTCTGTTTTCCCTACGCTAGAAGGACCATATAGCATAACTACTGTTGGTTTATGAATCCCATGATTTGTCAGACTATATAATGTTCTCAAAAGTTCATCTTTAACATTAGTCTGACCAAATATAACATTCTCAAAATCACGTTTTATTTTCGATAAATTTGCCAAATCTAATCTAGGATATTCATAATTGATTATTTCAATTTCTAATTGTAAATTTGCAGATTCTATTTGATTCAAAATTTTAGCAGGTGGATTATGTAATAATATTTTTGTATAACCAAATTTCTCAGAAAAATGTATGCAATAAATCAAAAAGCCTTCAATAAAAAAATCAGCAACACCTGAATATTCATCCGAATGAATTACTAAAGTATCGTAGTTGTATTGAGCTTCCTGCAAAGAAGGGTCTTTTGATTCTTTTGAATCTATAAATCTAACCAAATTAGTAAGTGTAAAGCTCCCTTCAGTTGACACTTGTTTTATAAATTCTCCTTTTGGCCCATTAAACATTTCAATTTTCATCAGTTTTCACCTCTACCCCAGCTAAAATAACATCATACATTTTCAAGGCACTATTTACTTCTTGATTAAGGCTATCACTATCACCCATCAACTCACTTACCGAAGGTCGCTCAGAAACAGTTTCCACATTTAGTTCATTTTCTATTATAAAATCTGCCTCTTCACTTTCACCTACCTCCACAGCGTAATAGGTTAATTTCATTTTAGGTAAATCCATTAAACTATACGCATTTTTTAAAGCATTAATATTAAATCTTAATATTATACGATCATTATTTTTATATGCAAGGAGCTCATAGTATCCCCTTGCATTTTTTAAAATCTCATCAAAGTTTTGAACATCAAAATCTTTCATTCCCTCAACAAGAGCCGAATCTTCCTTGAAAATTTTCACATAAGGTGTATACATCTTTATGAATGAAAAAGAATTTTTGATGGGCCTAATTTGAAAATCTCTAAAGATATATATCTTTTTCTCCTTTTCTAATTTACTACTAAGATTATAAAAATCAGCTAAAATTGTATTTGAAATTGTTTTAGTAACCAGAGAATCCTTTGCGAATGAAGAGTTCACATTTACTTTTGTTGTAAAAGCCGCCTTAATCGCCGTAAAAAAATTAGTACCTGCGCCTACCTCCACTCCAGCTTCTGCTTTTCCACCAAACTGTACTGTTCCTTTATCTTCATCAACTGAAATAAGTTCTCCACCATATTCTATCTGCAACATATCTGTTGCAGATCCTTCATCAAAATAAATTACCTTTTGCATGTCAATACACTCCTATAACTTTAAAATTATGTATAACTTACATTAAATTCCGATTTATATTCACATTTATATATTATATTAAAAATTTCATATATAATCCTTAATTTTTTGAATTTATATAATAATAGTACTAATACAGCTATTTTAAGTTTACTTAAAACCCTTTGATTGAAAGGAAAAAAAGATTTACCTAAAATAGTAGCATAATACAAAATATTCAATGAAAATCTTGATGAATTTTCGAATATGAAACATGTCGTATGGTTTCATAAAAAAGAGCCCTTATATTATGACTCTAGGAAATCTTCAAGATAATAGCCAAACTCATTGACTAATGCTTTCATTTTTTCTAAATCAGTGATTTGTCCATTTCTACATCTCAAAAATGCACGTGGGCTAAAAATCCATATGCTTAGTACTTACGTTTTCGTATCTCTTCTATCATTTCTTTTGTTAGTAGATTAAAGATTCTTTTAACCTCCTCTGGCTTAATAAAGATAGAGCCATCACCACATAAATAGCACGTATACCATCGTCTAGATAACATGAATGACATCTTTTGATTTCTGCTAACTCACGATATGTCATAGCTTGGACGTCACCATAATCAGTCCAAACGTAACTATTATGCGTAACATCAGAATTATACGAAACTTTGCCTGACGTGCTACACATTACTTTAACCGAGTGATCATCGACAAACGTTAAGACTCCATTTTGTTTTTGTTCTTTTTTCAAGGGTACAAATCTATTTTTGATTTGGATTTAAAATTAAAACTGCTTAATGTGTTAATTAGTTCAAATGGTTCTGGAAAATCTAATTTTATATCTTTTTTCGAACTCTTGAATCATTTAGTAAATGAGAATCTTCAAAATGCTGTGGTAAAATCAGGTGGTGCAAATACCGTGTTCTATTTTGGAACGAAGACTACAGAAGAAATTGATTTCAAACTTTTCTTCGGACCAATTCATATAGAGTAACTTGGGAAATATCCGATAAATTTAAACTATACTTTTCACCAGTAAAGTTAGTTTTTTTAGGTGATGGTTATGATACCCCTTTAATAGAAAAGCTAGGAGTAGGCCATTTTGAAACAGAAATTAGACAAGAATCAAAACGTAATAGAAGAGTTGTAATTGCAGATCATGTGATAAGAAATTTAGAAGAGGACTTATGAAAATAATGATGATTTTTTGAGAAGTAAGATTAAGATTCGAACTTATAAATTGCTTTCTTTAGTTCGAAATCAGCTAAGCAAATAGTTAATTAATCTTTTTATTGATATAATGTAATTAAAAAACTTATTATTTGGAGGATTATTTTAATGAAATTTTCTGAACGAATGGGATTTGTTCCTGTAAATCAATTAATACAAATCGATTCCATGAACGAACCATTAAGAAACGGTTTATGGAATTCTTTTTATACTTTTATTTGGCGAACAGAGTATAAAAAACACAAAAGCTCTAGGTCTAGTATGTCAGGAAAAGAAGGTTTAAAAAACTTAAATACAATAGCTGGCGCCTTATGGTATGACTTTTTCAAATTACCTCTTAGTAAAATACCTTCTAATCTAGATAATTTTTTTAAATATGTAGAAAATCAATATTTCGCTGCCGAATGGTACCAAGCATACGATTTCATCGAATATATCGTCCAAAGTTTCTCTTTTCTTGATGAATTTGAATCATTTAAAAAAGAATGTAATCGGATTTTAGAACAAGAAAAATCAGCCTATAGATTTACATATAACACACTTACTCAAATTACTACTGAACAAGAGATTGAATCTATCGAAAAAGCAATTAACTCTAAAGGTACTAAGGCTTTTGTAAGTATGCACATAGAACAAGCCTTACGTTTAATGGCTGATCGAAATAATCCTGACTATATTAATTCTATTAAAGAATCAATAAGTGCCGTTGAATCCATATGTAAGGTTATTATAGAAGACGAAAAAGGAACCCTAGGGCAAGCTTTAAATAAGTTAGAACAAAGAGGAATAGTCATTCAGGATGCATTAAAAGAAGGATTCAAAAGAATATATTGGTATACAAGTGATAACGATGGTATTCGTCACGCTCATAAAGATGTACCAAATGTTTCTTATGAAGATGCTCAATTCATGCTTATAACTTGTTCCGCATTTTGTAATTACCTAACTGAAAAAGCAAATAAGGCTGGAAT
>NZ_JAKUDW010000011.1:0-96539 GCF_022662595.1 Bacillus cereus group sp. BfR-BA-01524
CCCATCGTGTTCATTATAAATAGCTTGAATCAGTTCTTTTACCTCCGCATTTGGATCAGGACGATTAAAACGTTTCATCCAGTAATAGTACGTACTACGTGGAATGTTTGCGAGTTGAAGTAACTCCTTGATAGGAAATTCATGCCTTAACTCGTAGATTACTTGCGCTTTGTCTTGTTTGGTGATTTTTCTTTGTTTTGAACTAAGGCATTCAACTTTTTTAAATATGCATTTTCCATACGTAAACGCTCATTTTCCGCTTGTAAGGCTTCGATTGATCTTTCATCTACTGGTTTTATTTTTTTATCTTTCATGGTTGGACGCCCCTTTTTCTTTAATTGTAGGGCATCCAATCCTCCTGTTTCATAAGCTATTTTCCACTTCCGAAGTGTTTCATAAGACGGTATATTGAAAAGTGCCGCTGTTTCTCTGATAGATGTCCCGTGTTCATTCATATAATAAAGTACATCTAGTTTATACTGGGCTGGGTAGAATGTATAGCACTTTTCAAAGGCCTTTTCACCTGAAGACTCATATCGTCTAATCCACTCACGAAGTACGCTAGGGTTAACTCCTATAGATTTAGCAATTATTTTTCCACTTTCTGTACCATCTAAATATCGTTTCACCGCTTGGATTTTTTCTTTTGAAGAAAATTTAGCTATAAAAAATGCACCTCCAATTGTTAGACTGTGTCTAACAATTGGGGTGCACTTCATAATGGAAGAATGGCTTTTTTTATTATTGATAAATCTCTTTATATTTCTTATACTCCGCTTCAGAACATAGTACGAAATGTCCTGGGCGAATTTCACGCATTGTTGGCACTTCGCTACCGTAATCATGCTGCGATGGATCGTATACGATACGTTTACGATTACGCTCATAATCTGGATCTGGTAGCGGAATTGCTGATAATAGTGATTTCGTATATGGATGAACTGGATTCGCATATAACTCTTCACTTGTTGTAAGTTCTACAATTTGCCCACGGTACATTACGCCGATGCGGTCACTAATGTATTTTACCATCGATAAATCATGGGCAATGAATAAGTATGTTAGACCTTTTTCTTTTTGTAGCTTTTTCAGTAAGTTTACAACTTGCGCCTGAATCGATACGTCAAGTGCTGAGATCGGCTCATCGGCAATGATAAATTCTGGTTCTACAGCAAGCGCTCGAGCGATACCGATACGCTGACGTTGTCCACCTGAGAATTCGTGCGGGAAACGGTTTGCGTGCTCTTTATTTAAACCAACTGTGTTTAATAATTCATGGACACGATCCATGCGCTCTTTTTTACTTTTCGCTAATCCGTGAATATCAATACCTTCTGCGATAATATCCCCTACTGTCATACGAGGATTTAATGATGCGTATGGATCTTGGAAAATCATTTGCATTTTACGGTTGAATTTCTTCAATTCTGCGCGTGATTTCTTACCATGTACGTTTTCACCATCGAACAATACTTCACCAGCAGTTGCATCATATAAACGAATAATCGTTCTTCCAGTTGTTGATTTACCACAACCTGATTCTCCTACAAGACCAAATGTTTCTCCGCGGTAAATATCAAATGAAATATCATTAACCGCTTTGACAACACCACCACTCACGTCGAAGTGCTGCTTTACATTTTTTACTTCAATTAATTTCTCACGTTGTTTAGTCATGTTGTTCACCTGCTTTCATTTGAAGAATACGTTTTTCAACAACTGCCGGCGGTTTTACTTCTGGAGCTTGCTCGTGAAGTAACCAAGTTGCCGCATAGTGTGTATCACTTACTTTAAATAAAGGTGGGTCCATTTCAAAATCAATTTTTAGTGCCTGTGGGTTACGTGGTGCAAAAGCATCACCCTTTGGCGGCTTTAATAAATCCGGAGGCGTTCCAGGAATTGCATATAACTCTTCCTCTGAGCCATCTAAACTTGGCATAGATGCGATTAAGCCCCAAGTATATGGATGTTTCGGATTATAGAAAATTTCATCTACAGTTCCAATTTCAACAACTTTACCAGCGTACATAACTGCCACTCGGTCAGCAACGTTTGCTACTACACCTAAGTCATGCGTAATGAAAATAATTGCCGCTTCTGTTTTTTGCTGAATGTCTTTCATAAGTTCTAAAATTTGTGCCTGAATCGTAACGTCTAGCGCTGTTGTCGGCTCATCGGCAATTAATAATTTCGGGTTACAAGCTAACGCCATCGCAATAACTACACGCTGTCTCATACCACCTGAGAATTGGTGAGGATATTGTTTTAAACGAGCTTCTGGATTTGGAATACCTACAAGGTCGATTAATTCTAAAGCAACTTTACGTGCGTCTGCTTTACTCATCCCTTGGTGTTTAATAAGGCCTTCCATAATTTGATTTCCAATTGTCATCGTTGGGTTTAATGATGTCATTGGATCTTGGAAAATCATCGCGATATCTTTACCACGTACTTGCTGCATTTCTTTTTCTGTTAATTTCGTTAAGTCACGACCTTCAAATACGATCTCACCATTTTTAATGCGTCCAGGAGGATTCGGAATTAATCCCATTAACGCTTTAGAAGTAACTGATTTCCCTGAACCAGATTCTCCTACAATCGCCAATGTCTCTCCTTTTTTCAAATCAAAAGTAACGCCGCGTACAGCTTGTACTTCACCTGCATGTGTATCAAAGGAGACTTGTAAATCTTTTACCTCTAACAATGTTTTCATCTTTGCCTCTCCCCTCTTTTACTTACGCATTTTTGGATCTAACGCGTCGCGTAATCCGTCTGCCATTAAGTTAAACGCTAAAATTAATATACTGATGACAACCGCAGGGATGAACATCATATGCGGATACGTTTGAATAGATTTATAACCATCATTTACAAGAGAACCTAGTGACGCAAATGGTGGCTGAATTCCTAAACCGATGAAACTTAAGAACGCTTCACCAAACACCGCTGATGGAATTGTAAACATTGTCATTACGATAATAGGTCCCATTACGTTTGGAATTAAATGTTTCACAATTAATTGTGTATTTGTTGCACCTAATGTACGAGATGCTAATACATATTCTTGGTTTTTTAATTTCAGGATTTGTCCACGAACGATACGCGACATCCCTATCCAACCTGTAATTGCCATTGCGAGTGTAATTGACCATATACCAGATCCCATAATGATTACCATTAAGATAACGATGATTAAGTATGGAATACCGTTAATAATCTCCATAATACGTTGCATAATATTATCTACTCTGCCGCCATAAAACGCTGAAATACCTCCGTATGCAACCCCAATTACTAAGTCAATTGCTGCTGCTAAAAGAGCGATATATAATGATACGCGTGTACCTTCCCATGTTCTTGTCCATAAATCACGACCAAGATCATCTGTACCAAACCAGAAGTACTCTTTAATATCACGTTTTTCATATTGGTCAACACCATATTGATCTGTACCGTCAAATGGTAACCAATGAACATTTTCAATAACTGGAATTTTTGGTGGCATTTTCGCACGACCTAAATCTTGCTCTTTATACGAGTGTTTACTTACCATCGGTCCAAAAATCGCTAGTAATATAATAAGGCTTAATAATACGAAACCAATCATCGCACCTTTATGTTGGAACAAACGTCTTCTTACATCTTGCCAAAACGTTAAGCTTGGACGGGCAATGACTTCATTATCAACATTATTTTGATTGGCTTGTTGAAATAAATCTGGAGATAATTTTTGTACATCTTTCATCATTTTTTCCCTCCCGCTAAACGAATACGAGGATCAATAATTCCGTATAAAATATCGACAATGAAAATAACTAAAATGAAGATCGCACTATAGAAAATCGTAGTTCCCATAATAACTGTATAGTCATTCACTGTAATAGATTTAACGAATTGTTCCCCAAGTCCTGGTACAGCATAAATTTGCTCGATAACAAGTGTTCCTGTAATTAATGCCGCAACCATTGGTCCTAAAATTGTTACTACTGGAATTAATGCGTTACGAAGTGCGTGTTTGACAATGATAACGCCTTGGCTAATTCCTTTAGCTTTCGCTGTTAAAATGTAATCGGCTTGCATAACTTCAATTAATTCTGCACGAGAGAAACGTGCGATTGTTGCGATAACTGCCATCGATAAAGCAATTGTAGGCATTACTGTAAACTCTGGTCCTTTCCAGAACGCTACTGGGAACCAACCAAGTTTTACCCCTACGAAATATTGTAGTAAAGCGGCGAATACGAATGATGGTACCGACATCCCGAGTACGGAAATAATTGTCGCTCCATAATCGACCCACGTATTGTTACGAAGTGCCGCAACGATTCCTAAAATTAAACCGATAAATGTTCCTAATATAATCGCTTGTAAACCAAGCTGTGCTGATGGTCCAATACGATCCACAATCATATCTGTTACTGGACGGTTATCATATTGGAATGATACCCCTAAATCACCTTTTGCTAAGTTACCTAAGTAACGTGCGTATTGAACTGGTACCGGATCATTCAATCCGTATTTTTCAAGAATGATTTCTTTTTGTGCCGGTGATAGCTTCTCCTGGTTTTTAAGCGGAGAACCCGGAAGTAATTTCATCAAAAAGAAAGTCAGTGTAGTAATTAAAAATAATGTCAAAGCCATGTACACGAAACGTTTTAATACATAACGTCCCATAGTCAAGCACCTCCCCGTTTTTCTCAAAAGCAATAAGATAGTTTAAAATATTCTTACTTTTATTTTTTTAAAATAAGAGCATATGCCCATCATAGGCATATACCCTTATTCATGATGGAAACCATTTTTAATTTTTGAGTTCAACCCACTTATAGCTAAATTCTCCGCCATATTTATGTTCTAATAGGCCAGTAATTGAGCCACGTTGTAAATATGCTTTTCCAGGTTGATATACTGGAGCAATCGCAGCATCTTCAAGCAGTTGTTTTTCCGCTTTTAATAGTGCATCCCAGCGAGCTTGTACATCAACTTCTGTTTTTGCTTTTTTAATTAAATCATCATACGCTGAATTTGCATAATTTACTTTGTTTTGCGCATTACCTGTTGTATACATTTCAAGGAATGACATTGGATCCATATAATCTGGACTCCATCCGGCATACGACATCGCATAATCTCCACTTGCTTCAAGTTTTAATTTTTGTGCAAATGGCTGCATTTTTGTCGGAACTGTTAGACCAGGTAAGTTCTTTTCAAATTGGCCTTTTAAATACTCTCCGATTTTTTTAGCATCATCAGTATCAAAGTTTAATAGCTCTAACTCTACTTTGTCTACACCAAGTTCTTTTTTACCAGCTTCCCAGTACTTTTGAGCTTCTTTAATATCCTCTTTTATAAGCTTTCCGTTCTCTTCACGGAAGTCTTTTCCATTCGGACCTTTTGCTAAGCCTTTCGGAACAAAACCATATATCCCCTCTGAACCATCGTTTAAGATAACTTTTCCGATATTTTCACGTTCAAAGGACATTGCAATTGCTTTTCGGATATTTTTATTTGCTAAAAATTTATTCTTTTCATTTAAGCGAATAAATTGTGTAGATGGCCTCTTAATCGTTTTGAAATCAGCATCTGATTTGTATTTATCTACAAACTCTGATGTTAACACTACACGATCAATTGCTTTCGTTTCATATAAATTTATAGCAGTTGAACGATCCTTAACAATATTGAAGTTTATTTCCTCAAGTTTTACTTCTTTATTTTCCCAATACGTTGGGTTTTTCTTAAGTTTGAAGCTTTGTTCATGCTTCCATTCATTTAATACGAATGGACCATTATAAAGTGTCGTATTGGATTCTAATCCAAATTTTGCTCCTTGTTCTGTTACAAACTTCTCATTCAAAGGATACAATGTTGGATAGACTGTTAAACTTACAAAATAAGGAACAGGATTATCTAATTCCACTTCAAGTGTATGATCATCAATTGCCTTTACACCAAGTTCTTCAACTGGTAATTCTTTTTTGTTAACTTTCTCCGCATTTTTAACATCAAATAGTATGTAAGCAAACTTGGCACCCGTGTTTGAATCTACAGCTCTTCGCCAAGAATAAACGAAGTCTTTCGCTGTTACAGGGTCACCATTAGACCATTTCGCATCTTCACGTAATTTAAATACATACTTTTTGCCATCCTCTGATTTCTCATAAGATTTCGCGACACCTGGAACAAGTTTATCATCTTTCCCCAGACGATATAATCCCTCCATTGTATTATTCATGATGTTAGAAGATGTTGCATCTGTTGATAACGTCGTATCCATAGTTGGAATTTCAGCTGTTTCGGTTAAATTTAACACTTGTTTGTTTGAGGATTTTTCTTTTGCGCCTGCTTTATTATCCTCTTTTTGGTAACTACAAGCCCCTAACATACTGACTGTCAACGTCGATGCAACTAATAACGGTATCTTTTTCTTCATGTTGTGTTACCTCCCCTACTTGCACTTCCTGTACCCTCACTTGTTAAAAAGTAGAATTGAAAGAATAATCTCCAAGTTTCTACAATTTTCATTATACATATAATATAACAATTGTGAATATAGTTTTTTGTTTTTTTGTTAAAATTTTTAATAAAATGTTTATATTTTTATTTTTTTGTAAAGGGATACGTTAACATTGCTACCATCATCTTGAAATCAGACCTTTAATTGCGTATAATTTTCAAAAAATTAATTCTAGTACATATTATAGCTTTTATAGTATAATAATTCTAGTAATATTTTGACGGAGGGGAACATTTTGAATAAAGTTTTTTTTCATACTTGTATACTAATTTTCATAGCGATAATCGCTTCTAGTATTGGCGCATTCCTCATTTCATCGCAATTTTTGTTGAATTTTGTCAACATCTTGTTTTATATTGCACTGTTTTTTATTCTTATCGGTGGTTTTTTATACATATTTCAAAATGGTTTTTTCAATGTAACCATTTACGCATTCCAAAGAGTATTTGGTACGAACAAAAAGATTGACTCTTTAATTGAAGAAGTCGAGGAGCCTACAGATAAGAAAGAACGTATTTATAAAACATATTCATTCAAATGGACATATCCAATTTGTATTACAGGTATCGTTCTTGGGTTGTTCTCGACCCTCATTAGCTTTACTATTTTGATGTAGTTTGCAAACACTATCCCATATGATATAATAATCAGCAAAACATTTTGTTATAAAACTTTAGTTCTTTCATATTAAAAGAGCTAAAGTAACAATAAATAAATTTATATGTATGCGATGATAAAGAAGAGTACATATTGAGGCAATTTCAGAGAGCTTGTGGTTGGTGTGAACAAGTAATTGTACAGTATGGAATGGGCTTTTGAGCACCAAACCGAACCGAAAGTAGTAGGCTTTGGCGTTATATCCAAACGTTATTATGGATTAGAGAGATTTCACGGTAGTGAAATAATTAGGGTGGTACCGCGGTCCATTCGTCCCTATAGTTTTTGGGATGAATGGGCTTTTTTGTTTGCCTTCTCTTCCCCCATCACGCATTCTATTTTAGGAGGAATTACTTATGTCAGTTATCTTTTCTGGTATTCAGCCAAGTGGAACGATTACACTTGGAAACTATTTAGGAGCAATGAAGCAGTTTACAGAGCTTCAAAATGAACACGACTGTTATTTCTGTATTGTAAACCAACATGCGATTACAGTACCTCAAGATCCCGTACAACTTCGTAAAAACATCCGCAGTCTTGCTGCACTTTATGTAGCATGTGGCATTGACCCTGAAAAAGCTACTTTATTTGTACAATCAGAAGTACCAGCACACGCTCAACTAGGATGGATCATGCAATCTGTTGCTTACGTTGGAGAATTAGAGCGTATGACGCAATACAAAGATAAAGCTTCTGGTAGAGATTCAGTTCCAGCTGGATTACTTACGTATCCACCATTAATGGCTGCTGATATTTTGCTTTACAACACTGAAATCGTGCCGGTTGGTGATGACCAAAAGCAACATATCGAATTAACACGTGACTTAGCAGAGCGTTTCAACAAACGTTACCGTGAAATCTTCACAATGCCTGAAATTCGTATTCCAAAAGTAGGAGCTCGTGTTATGTCATTAACAGAACCTACGAAAAAAATGAGTAAATCTGATCCGAATCCAAAATCAATGATCAGTATGCTTGATGAGCCAAAAACAATTGAAAAGAAAATTAAGAGTGCTGTTACTGACTCTGAAGGTATTGTGAAATTTGATAAAGAGAACAAACCTGGTATCTCTAACCTATTAACAATCTACTCTTCATTCTCTGGAAAAACAGTTGAAGAAATTGAAACAATGTACGAAGGAAAAGGATACGGCGACTTCAAAGGCGACCTAGCGCAAGTAGTCGTAGAAGCAATTCGTCCAATCCAAGACAAATATAACGAACTAATCAACTCACCAGAACTAGACGAAATTCTAGACAAAGGTGCAGAAAAAGCAAACCGCGTTGCATTCAAACAACTACGCAAAGTAGAAAACGCAATGGGACTAAGCAGAAAACGTAGGTAACATATAAAGCGGAGGCGACTGCTTAGCCCTGACGGCTAAGGTTCTTTCCCACAGAAGGTGCTTTTTACCTTCTCGTGGGGAAGGTTCTTAGACGCGAAGGGCTAGGAGCCGGATTTCATATAAGCGGAAGCGGCTCGTTCAGTTCTGACTGGCTAAGGTTCTTTCACATAGAAGACGCTTTTTGTCTTCTTATGCGGAAGGTTCTTAGACACGAAGAGCTCGCTGCTGGAGCTGGATTTCTACAAAATTAAAAAACCGCCAATTGGCGGTTTTTTAATTTACCTTTTGCTCATTTTCCATTTCCCATAACTTTTCAAAAAATGGCTGTCCTTTTACGAGACGCTCGCATAATTGTTCATGTTTCTCAGACCAGCCAGCTTTCACTTCATCATACAGTCTAGCCCAAATATCCTCGAACTCCATATGTTGAACCGTTCCATATGCTGATGGATCCCACTCTGTGTACCAATAGCGAATCTCTGCTGTATTTTTCGTTGTATGTAATTGATCTAACGCCATAAATAATAATTGTTTTAGCTGTCGTTCTTTACGAGTCAAGCCATTCATAATGAAAGGCGATGGTGATAAAATGTGGTGTTCTTTTTCTGTTTCTTCTACTTGGAACTCATACTTTTCTGCTTGTACGTTTTCTACCATCTCATATACCATCTGCTCTTGGCGTGGTATAAGTCTGCTTTTGCGAATTGGTACATTGTAACCAATTGTGTCAATCGCAATAATTCCTTTTCCATCTGTAACAACAAAGCAATACTCTTGCTGCAAACGTTCATGATTTTTACGAATATAAGCCTTATGATGTACGTCTTCCAGCATTTTTTGCGGAAGCTCTAACAATTCGTTCTCGATGTAATGATATAATGTGGCATCTACTTTTAATAATGGCACTTGATCTAATAGCTCAATCGTATCATCTTTCCGCCATTCGTAAAAATGACAAACGTTATACCCATTCTCTTCACCTTCAAACCAATTTACCCATACATCATGTAGATATAACATTCACTACCCCTCACTTCACTACTGTTTGTACCAATCATTATGTTCATTTTTGCTTAACTTTATTCCACTTGAGGAAATATATTCTAATTATTATTTTTTCTTCTATTAATACTAAAAAAAACAGGAAATCAAGCTCCTGTTTTTTTATATATGAAATGTATTTGCTTTATTCAATATTTCTTTTGCATCTATAGATAATAAAGAAAGTGTATCTTCTCCTTCCAAAGTTACACAATCTTTGACAATATGAAATCCAAGCGCATAGCCAAGCATCTTCGGATAAGAGTGAAATCCATTTAATAAGATGTCATGTTCCCTTGTTCCTCGTTTTATACTTATTCTTTCATGTACAACATTTTTCCAATAATAAACAGCCTCTTCTTTTGAAAGATACGCCGTCCACGGTGCATTGTTTTTTTCTGAATATCTTTCCGTCACTGCTTGCTCAGCTAGCCCTTCCATAATCATCGTATCAAGTAATGTATATTCTGTTTCTTTCGTCTCAATTTGATGTAACCTACATATGTGATGATATTCATGCGCCAATAACACTTTTAATTCTTCTACCGAATTCCGTCCACATACGAATAAGAAAATAACATGACGCATAGATAATCCAGCCCTACCGTTATACTCTTCTTGCACAGTTCGATTATAGGAATCTGATAATAAAATAAAGACAGGGACATCCGGACCCTTCAACCAATTTTTCAATTTATCATACTCCAGGCTCAACTCTTTCCAAATTTCCTTTTCCTCTAATTCTTTAATTTCCTTTTCCCCACGCATGACCGGACGATACATCCCTTTTGAAATTAAAAAGCGATACAACCTTTCTTTTGGCAACGGAATATACTTCGTAAATTTCTCACAAAGTTTTTCTGGCCGTCCATAATATAAATGTAGCCACTCAGCTGTTTCAATAACCCCCATCTTTATCCCTCCTTTTTTCTTATGTATATGCTACAGGAGAAAAAGACGTAAAAATAAATAAGGAGTTTTTTCGCAATATATTGCGGAAAAACTCCTTATTTCATCTATTATTTATACGATTTAAATACTAACACTGCGTTATGACCACCGAATCCTAATGAGTTACTTAATACTGCATTTACTTCTTGATGTCTCGCTTGATTCGGTACGTAATCTAAGTCACATTCTGGATCTGGTGTCTCATAGTTAATTGTTGGAGGAATTACTCCGTCTGTAATTGATTTAATAGAGAAAATCGCTTCAACAGCACCAGCTGCTCCTAATAAGTGACCTGTCATTGATTTCGTTGAGCTAATTGCTACTTTATACGCGTGCTCACCGAAAGTTTCTTTAATTGCCATCGTTTCATATTTTTCATTCGCATCCGTACTTGTACCATGCGCATTAATGTAATCAATATCTTCTGGCTGTAGGCCTGCATCAGCTAAAGCTTGACGCATTGCACGCACTCCGCCTTCACCACCAGGAGCAGGCATTGTAATATGGAACGCATCTCCAGTTGCACCATAACCAGCAATTTCCGCGTAAATGTGAGCACCGCGTGCTAATGCGTGCTCTAATTCTTCAAGAATTAGAATCCCTGAACCTTCACCCATTACGAAACCGCTACGGTTTTTATCAAATGGACGGCAAGCCGTTGCTGGGTCTTCATTAAATGTTAATGCTTTCGCTGAGCTAAATCCTGCGAATGCCATACTTGTTAGCGGTGCTTCTGCTCCGCCTGTAATCATTGCATCAGCATCACCACGCTGAATTGCTTTAAATGCATCACCAATTGAGTTTGCACCAGATGCACAAGCCGTTACAGAACAAGTGTTAATTCCTTTTGCTCCTGTTGCGATTGATACTTGACCTGCTGCCATATCTGGAATCATCATTGGCACGAAGAATGGGCTCACGCGGCGCGGGCCTTTCTCAGTAAAAATCTTAAATTGTTCTTCGTATGTTTCCATACCGCCAATACCAGATCCAATCCATACACCAATTCGAGGTCCGTTTTCTTCTGTAATTTCAAGCTTTGCATCTGCAACTGCCATTTTCGCTGCTGCTACTGCATATTGTGTAAAGCGGTCCATACGGCGCGCTTCTTTTTTATCAATATATTTCTCGACTTCAAAGTCGTTAATTTCCGCTGCTACTTTTGCTGGAAATAGTTCTGGATCAATTCTTGTAAGTCGCCCGATTCCAGATACACCCTTTTTAATGTTTTCCCATGCTGTTTCAACATCTGTTCCGACCGGTGTAACAGCTCCTAGTCCTGTAATTACGACCCTCTTTTTTTCCATACAAAATACACTCCTTTTTTTCTCTCAGTCCTTATTTACCCCAACGAAGAGCGACTGCTCCCCATGTTAATCCGCCGCCAAAACCAACAAGTATAATTAAATCACCGTCTTGAATACGTCCGTTTTGCAATTCCTCTACCATTGCAATCGGAATTGAAGAAGCTGATGTATTACCGAACTTCTCAATTGTCATACTCATTTTTTCTTGTGGTAAATTTAACCTCTCTCTTGCAGATTCCATAATACGAATGTTTGCTTGATGCGGTACTAAGAAATCTACATCTTCTTTCGTAAGACCAGCTTTATCTAAAACGCGAAGACAAGAATCACCAAGTTGACGAACGGCAAATTTAAACACTTCTCTGCCATTCATCATAACATACTCGTCTTGATAAAGGTGCTTGCCGCCACTTCCGTCTGCTCCTAATTCAAAAGATAGAACGCCTTTACCTTCTGAAACAGCTCCCATTACGATAGCACCGGCTCCGTCTCCAAATAGTACTGCTGTATTTCGATCGTTCCAGTCTACAATTTTAGATAGTTTATCACTACCAACTACTAATACATTTTTATAAGTTCCTGTTTGAATAAATTGCTGCGCTGTAATCATTCCGTACATAAAGCCAGCACATGCTGCACTTAAATCCATTGCAGCTGCATGTTTCGCTCCTATTGCTTCTTGAATTACACAAGCAACTGCTGGAAAAGCACGATCTGGTGTTACTGTCGCTACTAAAATCAGATCGATATCCTCTCCGTTAATTCCTGCATCTTCAAGTGCTTTTTTAGAAGCCTCTACGGCCATATATGAAGTATCTATTGTATCATCGGCAATGCGTCTTTCTGCAATTCCCGTTCTCGTACGAATCCATTCATCGGATGTTTCCATTATTTTCTCTAAATCGTGATTTGTGACTACTTTTTCTGGCACATATCTTCCGATCCCTAAAATGCCCACGTTCACATCGCAGCCCTCCGTTTTATATCAATTATTATGACTTGGTACTAATTTTAAAACATAAATGTATTTTTGTCTAGAATATATTTCGCATAAAACATAAAGCTAACGCATTATCCACTTTATTTTTCATTAAAAGAAACAGAATCATACCTTTTCGTGTTTCATTCCAAATAAAAAGGCCCGAACCGCTTCTACTCACGATTCGAGCCTCTCCTCCATCAAAAAAGAAGGATTTTATTCTTTATCTGCTTTCCCAAGCTCATAAGCTTCGTTCATAACTTTCATTAACAATTCTAACACCGGCTGTGCCTTCTCCATATCAAGTGCAATTCCGTTATCATCTAAAATTGCCTTTGCTTCTGGTAAATGCTTCATTGCGATTTGTAAAAACTGCATGCTTTTTTCGTTCATATTATACTCTTCCTCTCCATTAAAACTTTCACATACAATAGTGTAACACGCGTGCTACTCTTCGTATAACTCTTTATATTTTTTCATGTGTGCCAGTTGCTTATTTAAACCGTATTCTAACGGAGTATTTCTTTTTATCGAAATGACTTCAATAGCCTCATCTCTTATTTCATTATTATTTTTATTTACTTTATCATCCGCGCGTAAAAGATTCATACCTTTTTCCCATAATGACTGTTTACCACTAAGTAAATTGTATATACCAAGATGCGCCCCGTTCGTTCCATTTTCCCATAAGTATTCACATACATCTTCAATGTAAAGCAAATCACTTCCTTTTTCCTCACTCGTACAACGGCACTCTTTCTCGTCTAATTCTGATAAAATGAGCTGATGATACATCATAAAGGATGGTTGCCACGGTCCATATAATGTAGGAACTCGAAATACACTATATTTTAAATTCCCTTTTTTCAATCCTTCTTCTACTTTCAAAAATAGGCGCTTATTTTCGGATTCACCTGTACTACTTACTTCAATAGAAGAAATTAAATTTAACTTCACTTTTTGTTCTTCACACATTCTTATAATTCGCTTTAAATATTGTAATATGACTCTTTCATTCCGAAATCCACATTGCTGATTTGGCTCATATAAGCAAAAGTAGACAGTATCGAATCTCTCTTCCTCTACCGATCTCCATCCATCTTCATCTCTTATCGAATAATACGTAAATAACGCATTTCGCCCAATTAACAATAACTTCTCTTCATTAATTTTGGTCATACTATCGAATTCATCAAAATCAAGACCATACACTTCTACTTCTTCTGCGATCATTTTATTCACAAGGTGATAACCTACAAACGTAAGTGCACCTATTATCAGCACGCGTTCCATACCACCAACCCTTTCCCTCTGAAGCAAATAGCTCCTCATTTATGTATATGGGAGCTTCACAATTCTTCTTCATATTTTTTAAAGAAATCGGTCGTTTGCCTAACCATTTTATATTTCACATCTTGCAGATGGAACAAGACAGAAGTATCACATTGATTTAATTGCCTCATTTTCTCATATTTACGCAACTGTTGTTTTCTTCCTCTTTTTTCTTGCGTTGATACAAAAATTTTAACAGGTACACAAGATGGAAGAAGCGTAAATGATTTCTTATTTATTTTTAATTCTAATCCTTCTTCTTTGGAATCATACGCCAAACTTAATTCCTTCACGAGTCTCTTGTAAAAAAACTTATGCTCTTTCTCAAAACTCACATATTCTGGTAAATCTAAACACGGATTTAACATAACAACAGAACGAATACATTCAGGATATTTGTTCATCATTTCAAGTGCCACAAGCGCTCCCATACCATCTGCCATAATGTGCATTTTCGCATTTAACGTCTCTTTTCTCAAAACAACATCATATAAACGTTTTGCCAGACGAACAGATTGATCGTTTCCCCAATGTCTTCCGTATAAATTAGAGGAAAAGACCGTGTAGCCTTGCTTAATAAGACCATGTAAGAAATAAGATTTACCCGCATGTTGCGTCCATAAACTTGTACCATTCTCAATAAAGTAGTTATAATCACCGAGGAGCATAACAGAAAATCCATTTGGCTTCTCCGGTAAATAAATAACACATGGTTCTTTTTCTAAGTAAAAAAAACGTTCCGTAATACTCATTTTTCCCCCGCCTTATTTTCTAAACATATAAAACCACTCTTTTATAATGTATGAACGGAATGCAAATTTGCGTTGAAAAATCTACAAATATTTTTCTATATTCTTTTTTCAATTGTGTTACAATAAGGACAGATTGAACGAATAGAGGTGTAAAATATGCGTTTCATTTGGGCATTAATTTGGTCGTTCTTACTTGTACATATGATGAGCTATGTAATCGGCTCTATGACTGGCGGTACATACGACTTTAACCAAGCGTCTATTTTCTCAGTTGTTCTTGCTGTATTAGTACTAGCAATTTCAGCCGCAATTCCAAACGAGCCAGTAGAACAACACTAAAAAAAGAGTCCGGATTTTATCCGAACTCTTTTTATTTTTATTTCACATGAACGACTAATTCGTTATTTTCTACATCAACAACTACGTGACAATTGTCAGTAATTGTTCCTGCAATTAATTCTCTTGCTAATTTCGTTTCCACTTGACGTTGTACGTATCGTTTTAACGGACGAGCTCCGTACATTGGGTCGAAACCAGCTTCTACAACAAATTCTTTTGCTGCATCTGTTAATTCTACTGTAATGTGACGGTCAGCTAGACGACCTTGTAATTCTTTTACAATTTTATCAACAATGCCTTTAATTTCATTCGTTGTAAGAGGTTTGAATAAAATAATTTCATCAACACGGTTTAAAAATTCAGGGCGGAAATGTCCTCTTAATTGCCCCATTACAAGGTCTCTTGATTCCTCTTTAATCGAACCATCTTCTTCTAATCCATCTAGTAAATGAGCAGATCCAATATTTGAAGTCATAATAATAACTGTGTTTTTAAAGTCCACTGTACGACCTTGCGAATCTGTAATGCGTCCATCATCTAACATTTGTAATAAAATATTGAATACTTCTGGATGTGCTTTTTCAATTTCATCTAATAAAATAACGGAATATGGTTTACGTCTTACCGCTTCTGTTAATTGACCGCCTTCTTCATATCCTACATATCCAGGAGGTGCACCAATTAGGCGTGACACTGCGTGTTTCTCCATATACTCAGACATGTCAATACGAATCATTTGCTCTTCACTATCGAATAAAGACTGCGCTAACGTTTTTGCAAGTTCTGTTTTACCAACACCCGTAGGGCCTAAGAAAATGAAGGAACCAATTGGACGATTCGGGTCTTTAATACCAGCGCGAGCACGAAGAACCGCGTCTGATACTAAGCTTACTGCTTCCTCTTGTCCGATGACACGCTCTGATAAGATTTGCTCTAAGCGTAGTAATTTCTCGCGTTCTCCTTCAACAAGTTTAGCAACAGGAATACCAGTCCAGCGTGAAACAATATCTGCAATTTCTTCTTCACTTACTTCCTCACGTAATAAACGATTTTCTTGTTTATTATGCGCGCCCATTTCTTCCGCTTCTTTTAATTCTTTTTCGATTGCAGGAATTTTCCCGTGACGAAGTTCGGCTGCTTTATTTAAATCGTAATTACCTTGTGCTTCTTCTAATTCACGGCGCAAACGTTCTAAATGTTCACGTAAGTCACGAACTTTGTGAATGTCTTCTTTTTCTTTCTCCCATTTCGCTCTCATACCACTTGCAACTTCTTTTAAATCCGATAATTCACGTTGCAATGTTTTTAGGCGCTCTTGGCTACCACGATCCGTTTCTTTTCCAAGAGCTGCTTCCTCAATTTCTAACTGCATAATACGACGCGTTACTTCATCTAATTCTGTCGGCATAGAATCAATTTCTGTACGAATTGTTGCGCATGCTTCGTCAACAAGGTCAATTGCTTTATCCGGTAAGAAGCGATCTGAAATATATCGATCTGATAAAACTGACGCTGCTACAATCGCTCGGTCATGAATATTTACACCGTGATAAATTTCAAAGCGTTCTTTTAATCCACGTAAAATTGAGATTGTATCTTCAACAGTTGGTTCTTCTGCTAATACTTGTTGGAAACGTCTTTCAAGCGCTGGATCTTTTTCAATATATTTACGATATTCATCTAACGTTGTCGCCCCGATACAATGCAGTTCACCACGCGCAAGCATCGGTTTTAACATATTCCCTGCATCCATTGCACCTTCTGTTTTACCAGCACCAACAATTGTATGAAGTTCATCAATGAATAATAAAATGCGTCCTTCACTCTTTTTAATTTCATTTAATACAGCGTGCAGACGCTCTTCGAACTCACCACGGAATTTCGCACCAGCTACGAGCGCACTCATATCTAACGCAAAAATCGTTCTATCTTTCAATCCTTCAGGTACATCCTTTTTCACAATACGCTGTGCTAATCCTTCAACGATTGCTGTTTTACCAACACCTGGCTCCCCAATTAAAACAGGATTGTTTTTCGTTTTACGTGAAAGAATGCGGATAACGCGTCGAATTTCACTATCTCGGCCGATAACAGGATCAATTTTCCCGGCTCTCACTTCTGCCACTAAATCACGGCCATATTTTTCTAACGCTTCATAAGTTGCTTCTGGATTTTGACTAGTCACTCTTTGATTCCCCCGAACTGTCATTAAAGACTGTAATAAGTTATCTTTCGTAATATGCAATGTTGTAAATAATTGATTTATATCGCCTTTTTCTTCAGAAAAAGCAAGCAATACATGTTCTACTGAAATGTAATCATCCTGCAGTTTTTCTGCTTCTTTCTCTGCTCTTACAAGCAGTTGTTGCAGAGCGCTCGTTACATACAATTTTCCAACTTCTGCACCGCTTCCCGTTACAGAAGGTTTCTTTTTAATTAAGCTTTCAGCGCCTTGCTTTAACGCTTCTATATCAACATTCATTTTTTGAAATATACGTACCGCTAATCCATCTTGCTCTTCTAATAATGCAAGTAATAGATGAACAGTATCCACCTCTTGGTGATGATGAGATACCGCTAAAGATTGGGCACTCATAATCGCCTCTTGTGTTTTTGTTGTCATTTGATTTAAGTCCATCTTTACAGCCCTCCAAAAGTTTGACTTTCTTTGACCTTTGATTTGATTATACGCCAACTGACTTTTTTATACAATAATTTTGCCTATGTATTTTCAAACTTATTATTGGAAAAAGAAAACAGGAACATTCATTACGCTGCTCAAAACAGTGCGGTAAATGAAATTATAATGTGTCATGACAAAAAAGCCGCAATAAAGATTGCGGCTTCTGTTACGGTTTTCTTTTATATGTCCACTGACGGTTATGATTCGTATTATCTGGAAACTTTTCACCGGCAGTTAATTGTACCATTTGCGGATTTTTCACCATACTTCCCGTTTCACCAATTTCTACATAAACCCCATCATTTGGCGCTTTTTGTCCAGAACGAAACCTGCGATTTTGTCCCATTTTCATTCTCCTTCCATGACGTCTTTGCCTCTTTAGTATATCCATTTTAAAAGAAAGCTTTTCTGTCATGTTTAGGAAACAGTACTACATCTCGTTCTTGTACATATATATGAATGACACAAGCGTAAGCAGGGATTTCTTTCCTACTTGTAGAAAAAAAAAAGAAACCAACCTACTCTAGGCTAGTTTCAAAGGAGAGTCAAACATATACGAGAAGATTACATGTTCATTATAAGTCTCATCACACGGGCAATGTAACCCTTTTCACAATTTGTACATAATGAAAGAAACATTGTTTGAACTTTCTAAAAAGATGTTGACTTTTCTTAATTTCCAACGAGAAATAGTAGACACCGCAGCACTTTGAGACGTAAGATGGATATATAGTGAAATTTTCATCTATGGTCATTTCACCAGGTCTAACCTCTTATTTCTGCATATTAAAGACGGAAATACAGATAGAAATAAAAAAATTATTATAAGAGGTGAAATTATGAACAAACAACATTTAATCGCATTAGACTTAGACGGCACTTTATTAACAGACAACAAAATAATTTCCACTCGAACGAAACATACAATTGCAAAAGCAAAGGAACAAGGACACGTTGTCGTTATTTCAACAGGACGTCCATTCCGCGCTAGTTATGATTACTATAAAGAACTCGGTCTGAATACACCTATCGTAAACTTTAACGGTGCGTACGTACACCATCCTCTTGATTCAAACTGGGGTATACATCACTCCCCTCTTGAGCTAGCAACAGCGCAAGAAATTGTACGAGCTTGCTTTGATTTCGGCGTGAAAAATATATACGCTGAAGTTATGGACGATGTGTATGTTCGTGAAATTGATGAAGATAAAAAACATATTTTCGAATTCGGATCTCCTAAGATTTTTACAGGAGACTTATTAAATATTTTAAACGATCATCCAACCTGCTTATTAATTGATGCACATGACGAGCATTCCACTGCAATTCGTCAACATTTAACGGATATGCACGCGGAAGTAATCGACCATAGAAAATGGGGCGCACCTTGGCCGATTATTGAGATTGTGAAAAGTGGATTAAATAAAGCGGTTGGATTACAAAAAATTTCTAGTCATTACAACATTCCACAAGAGCGAATTATCGCTTTCGGTGATGAGGATAATGATTTTGAAATGATTGAATTTGCTGGTCACGGCATCGCAATGGGAAATGCCATACCTGAATTAAAATCACTCGCAAACCAAACGACGTTAACGAACGAAGAAGATGGTATTGCTTTATATTTAGAAGAGGTTCTTGGGTTGTAATCTAAAAATTCCCTACTTATAGTTTCCTGCCAAATGTCCATACTATAAGTAGACGCATGAGACATCGCGTCGATTGTTTTCAGCTAAATAAAGGGGGTTTTTCAAATGGGTAAAAAGAACAAATCAAAACGTTTTATCCAACAAGGAGCCGATGCTGTTATGAAGCATGATGCAAGATTCCCGTACAGAGGTACATTAGCTGAGGCAGAAAAGGCAAGAAGTAACTCTTCTTTTGGAGGGGTTTAAATGGGGAACTTACTATTCCAACAAGCTAGAGATGCTGTTGAAAATGCCGTATCTTGTTCAAGCGGTACTGAGCAACAAGATCTCGTGTATAGAGCAAAAAATGCTTTGCAATCCGCTTACGCAAACTCTTCAACTGCTGAAAAAGTTCAGCTCCGTGAAATGCAAGAGCAATTGCAAAACATTACGAATGTACATTAAAAAAGAGGACCAACTTTGGTCCTCTTTAATCTTTCCGAAACAATCCGAACACCCCAACTGTTTGCAGTATATTTGTAAATGCACTTGGGTCCACTTGTTTAATAATCCTCTCTAATTCGTATAACTCATAACGAGTAATAACCATCATTAACATTTCTTTATTTTCATTCGTATAAGCACCTGTTGCTGGTATCGTTGTAATCCCTCTTACTAATCGCGAGTGAATCGCCTTTCTTACGTCCGCCCCATTCTTCGTAACAATTAATGCTGTAATCTTTACATGACGAGTATGAATCGCATCAATAATTCTCGTTGATACATATAAAGTCACTAACGTATATAACGCTTTTTCCCATCCATATACATAGCCAGCAGCGATAATGATAATTGCATTAAAAAAGAAAAAGTATGTACCGACAGGCTTATCTTTTATTTTCGATAAAATCATGGCGATAATATCTAATCCACCTGTAGAAGCACCCCACTTTAAAGCAATCCCTACTCCAATTGCCGAAATAATCCCGCCAAAAATCGCATTTAATATGATATCATTCGAAACCGCTCTAACAGGGATGATTTCTAGAAACAAAGTCATAAATATAACACAAAGAAAACTAAAAAAGGTGAAGGCCTTTCCAACCTTTTTCCACGCTAAAATAACGACAGGAATATTAAATAAGCTAAACAATACTCCTGTAGATATGTGAATCGATAAAAAATCACCTAATATTTGTGATAATAATTGAGACAATCCAGCAAAGCCACTCGCATACACTTTCGCTGGCGTTAAAAATAAATTCATCCCAATCGCGTTTAATAAACCTGCGATGATTACAACGATTAACTTCTTTATAAGTTCAGTATAATTCAACTTCAAATCCATTTCGAATCCACCTTTACCCTTCATAAATGCACCGCTATACATAGTCTTTACGAAAAAGGAAATGATAAACGTACAACGTTTAGAAATGGAGTTGATACATATGCCACATACGAGTGATAACGACAAAAAAGCACGCGATAATAATGCAAAACGCACACAAAAAAATGAGCAAGAGCAAAAAAATATTCAGCAAGGTAAACGTGCATACTCTAAAAAGACCGATCACCTTTGATTCCATCGTACATCAACAATTATGTTGATGTACTTTTTTACATTTTAAAGGAAAAAAACATTAAAAATTCACTTCATGTTCACTTCTATATTCTACAATAGCGATAACATATTCGGATGAGGTGTTGGCATGAGAGGGAAACATATTTTCATTATTACTGCACTAATAAGTATATTGATGCTATCTGCTTGCGGACAAAAAAACGGATCAGCTACAGTCGCCACAGCAACAGACTCGACTGTTACGAAGGACGACTTCGAAAAACAATTGAAAGATCGTTACGGAAAAGACATGCTATACGAAATGATGGCACAAGACGTCATCACAAAAAAATATAAAGTACCTGATGAAGAGGTAAATAAAGAAGTAGAAAAAGTAAAAAAACAATATGGAGATCAATTCAAAAAAGTATTAGAAAACAATCGTTTAAAAGATGAAGAGGATTTCAAAAATCAAATTAAGTTCAAACTTGCTATGAATGAAGCGATTAAGAAAAGCATTACAGAAAAAGACGTAAAAGACCACTATAAGCCAGAAATTAAAGCGAGTCACATTTTAGTAAGTGACGAAAATGAAGCGAAAGAAATAAAGAGTAAACTAGATGCTGGTGCTTCATTTGAAGAATTAGCAAAACAAGAATCACAAGATCTACTATCAAAAGATAAAGGTGGAGACCTTGGATACTTCAATTCAGGTACAATGGCTCCTGAATTCGAAAGCGCTGCCTACAAACTAAATGTTGGACAAATTAGCAATCCCGTAAAATCATCAAACGGTTATCACGTTATTAAATTAACTGATAAAAAAGATCTAAAACCTTACGATGAGGTAAAAAACTCTATTCGCAAAAACTTAGAGGAAGAACGTACTGCTGATCCTACATTCAGCCAAAAATTGTTACAAGATGAATTAAAAAAGGCAAATATTAAAATAAATGATAGTGATTTGAAAGATACATTTACTCTTGTTTCACCGCAAGGAAATTAAAAAAAGCACAACCTTATCTTTTTACATAAGGTTGTGCTTTTTAATCTTTCATCAATATTTTCAACTGTTTCTTCAAGCTTTTATAATGCCAATTGATGTGATCTAATTCTATCTCCACTTCAATTAACGCATCTATTAAGTCTTCTTTAGAATGTTTCGAATTCATAATATTTTCAAGCATTTTTTCAAACCTTTCAGCACTCTCATATATATCATGTAATTCAACTGCTGCTATTTCGCGTTCTTTTTCAAGGGATAATACTGAGAGACTCTTTATTAATTGTTCCAGTACATTACCTTGCATTTTCGTACCTCTCTTTCAATATCTCATCTATTCTCTCTCGATCACTTGTAACTAAAAGTATACAAAATGCATCAGAAACTATTAAAACATTTCCAGTTTCATGTTATTACACCAAGGAAAAAAATCAATAATCCTGAAATGTAGGCCAAACTTATTTACATATTGTTAATTTTTTTGTGATCCCCGCAATCATACAACTTTTATTGATAAGTTCTCTATCATAAGAAATTATAAGATATACGGCATTATAAAATTTCATATGCTCACCTCTTTATCAAAGCGTATTACTCACACTCACTTTCGTTTGATAATTCAGATATCTACTTCCAGATAACCTCTAAATATTAGGGCATTCATTCAAGCACATTGCTTATTATCATACTTCCAATTACCTATAAAGTTTCTATTTCACGGATGCTCTCTAGTTTCTTTATATTCATCAATAATATACCCTGAATAAGTAGTAGCCTGCCTCTCATATCCAATTCTCGTTAGTTTTATATCATTAATCCATTGGAAATAATGCGTTAGTTCATGCGCAATAGTAAACAAATATCCTCCCAAAGCATCATCTTTTCCTCTTTTCTCTAGCTCATCACAATAATCTCCTGTCGAAATACGAATATACGGCTCATCATTCCGATTAAATGGTTCAAAGAAAGTACCATAGACCAACTCACCATCCATCGCCTTTATTTTATATGAAGATTTCACATAAATAGGTACTCTAATCGGGAAAAAATATTCTCGGCGTATCCATTTGCAAAACTCTTTAATAGCTCTTCTCACTTCAGGATCAACATCTTTATCGAATTTTAATCGTAGTCCCATGCGATGACTCTTCTCTTCTAAATTATAATATTTCCGCCAATTTGTTAGTGTCCAAATATGCATATAATCATCCTAATTATTTTATATTTTTAATACTGTCAGCGTTGTAAAAATTCAAAACATAGTGTAAAAGCTATCAAGATTTTATACATAAAGTGAAACTTTAATCAGTGAGGATCTTACTGCCCGGTGAATAGCGGGATAAACAGTACAAACACTGCGATAAATCTCTTATATTCTTATATTCTTTTATCCTTTTTAATGAATCACATAAGAAATACTACAATCAAAATCTTACTTAAAAAACTATATAATAATTAACCATATATTTTTTAAATTTTATAACATACCTCTTCTATAACTTTAGCTTCCATCCTGCCTACTTCTTTCAATGTTTACCTTATAGAGCGAATACATTATTAAAAATAAAAAGAACTATCCCTTCTCTTAAAAATTCAGAGAAAGAATAGTTCTTTTTTCATTTACTTTATTTCTTAAAGTAAGTCCAACCTTCTTCTTGGTAAACTTTTTCTTCTTTCATCAACTTACCAAGTGCGCGCTTAAATGCAGCTTTACTCATGTTAAAGCGTTCTTTAATATCTTCTGGATGGCTCTTATCCCAAAACGGCATTGCTCCGCCTCGTTCTTCCATATATGCATAAATTACTGCCGCATCGTCTTCCATTCCTTCTTCTTTACGAGGAAGAAGTGAAATGTTAATTGTACCATCATCTTTCACGTCAATAATACGGCCCGTTACACGCTCCCCGATGCGGACTTGTTCTTTTCTTTCTGTATGGTGTAAGAAAGCACGGAAATGCTCATCAGTTAGTACGAATGAACCAACTTGAAGCGAACGATATACACGTCCATTTACGTTTTTATTACGCATAGATGGCGTTGCATCTACGATAATTTCTTGCATATCACTGTCTCTTGCCGGAAGAGCAATTAAACGATCACGATTCGTTAATTTTAACGTACAATATAATTCGTCGCCTACTTCTGGCCATACTGGCATATAAATCGGGAACTCATCAGCTGGAATTAGTATATCTTTTGATACACCAATATCAACAAACACACCTAAACTAGGAATGACTTCTACAACCTTTACCCAGTTCCAATCATACGTTGTAATAATTGGCTCCTTCATTGTTGCTGAAATACGATTTTGGTGATCAAGATATAAGAATACATCAATCGTATCGCCTTCTTCAATTTCTCCAGCTACTTCGTTTTTATGTAGGAAAATTTCTTCTTCTTCATTCCCAACCATATATCCAATTTCCGTTTCGCGTAAAACAGTTACCTGTTCAATCGATCCTATTTGCAAATACATATTTTTTAATTCCCTTCTATATATATAAAATTATCTTTTTTATCATTCCAAACAAAAGTTAATTATAACATGATTTTTCCTGTATTTGTCCAACTGCCCAAAATTCACTATAATAAAGTGAGGTTACATGAATATAAGTATGAAAACACTTAAGTCTAGACTCGTTTTCAGCTATACTTTAGTATGTACAGTACATAACAAGATTAGAAATTTATTTGGAGGTGCTAACTATGGCAAAAGATAGTTCTTTTGACATCGTTTCGAAAGTAGAATTACCTGAAGTAACAAACGCAATTAATATCGCATTAAAAGAAATCCAAAACCGATATGACTTTAAAGGAAGTAAAAGTGATATTAAATTAGAAAAAGAAGTACTAGTTTTAACTTCTGACGACGAGTTCAAATTAGACCAAGTAAAAGACGTTTTAATTTCTAAACTTGTAAAACGTAACGTTCCAATTAAGAACTTAGATTACGGAAAAGTTGAAGCTGCAACTGGCAACACTGTTCGCCAACGCGCAACACTTCAACAAGGTATCGATAAAGATAACGCTAAAAAAATTAACAACATCATTAAAGAAATGAAATTAAAAGTAAAAACACAAGTGCAAGACGATCAAGTACGTGTTACAGCGAAAAGCCGTGATGACTTACAAGCCGTAATCGCAGCTGTTCGTAGCGCCGATTTACCAATCGACGTACAGTTCATTAACTACCGCTAAAAAAAACTCCTCTTAATTAGAGGAGTTTTCTTTTTAGCCTAGCAGAGACAATATTACAAGAACAAACCATAGAAAAAGGGTATATGCGATAAAAATCGCTAAGTAAATTGAAAATAAGGAAAAGACACCTTAAGACGTTTTCCCTTCGATTTGAATTACTTTTCTTAGTAATTACATCCTAGGCCAAAGTCATCTTAAAAATTGCTATAACTCATAATTCCTCTCCACGCCAAAACGTAACAATTTATGAGTATAAGAATATTTTCCGACCTTTAATGTAATGTAAAATTAATAAGTATTTTAAAAAATGTTAATTAAAAAAGAGTTAGAAGTGGTTATTTGAAGAAATTAATATTATGGTTTTTATTAGCCACATTCTCCCTAAATACTGTAGGATGTTCTAATAATACGAATACACTAACGGATAAGTCTAACTGTATCAACAAAGCTTGGTACAAAAAAAATATGTCATGTAATCATTTAAAAAACATTAAATAGTTAATGATAAAGGTCATAAAAAAAAGACACCTCAAAGTGCCTTCCTCCGACTTGAATCATCTCAATTTTAACAATATTTGGATGGAATTAAAAAGAAGCATAAATTGTTAATAAAGATGCAGACTTCAAAATAAAAAGTACACTAAGTAAACTCTTATTCAAAAATTTATATTAAACACTAATATTTTAGAAGCAAGTTTATAAGTATAAAACCTACAGGGATTTCCCCTGTAGGTTTTATTATATCTCAAGTGATTTTCAAATGTATTATGAATGACTTTTTTCAGTTTGGTTTTCAAAATATTTTTCTTTAACCACTTTTATCAGATTTTCTTTTTCTGTTAGTTCAAATATAAATAATGCTTTTTTCATGTTATTTGCAATATCTTCTTCATCCTGTTGTTTAAATCTTAATAAATTACATCCTTTTAAATAGTACAGTTCACCTAATAAGTATAAAGTATTTAGATTAATAGCTAATTTGATGCCCTTATCAAGGTATTTTACCGCTTCTTCATATTGATAGGTCATACCTAAACATTTCGCTAAATTAAAAATGATTTTTAATTTAATCGCTTTATCTCTCGGAAAATCTAACTTATTAAAATTAGTTAAACATCTTCCTAATATAGTAATACTTTTATCATATTCTTTATTTTCCGCATAAAATATAGACATTGTCTGCATAATATCTATTTCTCTTTCTGATAAAAAATCAACATTGGTTAAAGTTAGTTTTAATGCATTATTTAAAAGCTTTAAAGCAGTTTTTATAGATTTGTTCACCTCAAATACAGCAATTGCTTCATGCCATAGGAGAAATTGTTTATCTTCTTTTGCCTGAAAATTTTTTTCATCTTTCTCTTTTTTCACGATTTCATAAAGTTCTTTATATTGTTTTTGCTTTAAGCAATCTTTTATTACACATTTTACATTTTCTACATATTTTAACTTTTTGTTTTGAGTTAATGCAAATATATTATTTGGGTCAATACCAAGTCTCTCTGATAATTGATATAACAATATACTAGATGGATAAATCATACCTTTTTCTATTTTGCTAATTTGACTTTGCGAACATATTCCATGACATAATTCGGATTGTGATATATTTTTTTTAATTCTAAGCTCTTTAATGGTAATACCCAAATCGTAAAATTCCATTTTCCCACCTACTATTTAGCACTGTATTAGTATAAGAGTATTCTCTAACTTTTAATGTAATGTAAAATTAATATAGTTGCAATTATTGTTTGTTTCAAAGGTCTTTCTCTATCCGTATTGACACAAAAACAGGCTAGGAAGAAGACTTTCTCCCTAACCTGGTCCCACCGAACAAACTTACAAATCCAATAAGAAGACATGAACATAGAGCGAGTAACTTCTCATCTCATCTACGTTTCCTTTTAACTGCAATTAAAAACGCAATAAATAATACATTCACCCCAACGATTAAGGAGATAAATAACCAATTCACACCTGTTTCTCCGTTAACTTTATACACATTTGATTCTTCACGCTTTAAAACGAGATAAAACTTTCCGTTTTCTTCTCTTATAATTTCATCCTCTAACAATCCTCTTAACTCTTGTTTTTCACCAATCGCACTTGCAGGTAAGGAGACTTTTTGTGTTTCTTTCGTATTATTAATTGCTACTAAAGTTACTTCATCTTTATATTTTCGTTTTAGTATACTCATCCCGCTCTTATCATACAGTAGCTCAAACGTACCGCGTCGTAAAGACGGTCTCGCTTGTCTAAGTTCACCTAGTTTTGTTATGTGCTGCATAAATTTTTCATCTGATTTGAAATCCATTAATCGTCTATTATCGGGTACACTTCCTCCATCTAATGCAATTTCAGTTCCGTAATAAAAATTCGGAATTCCAGGTGATGTTAACAAATATGTAAGCGCCAGTTTTAAACGTGATGGCGGATAATACATATTTTCTTTTGCAATACGAGCATATCTTTTTGTATCTTGGTTATCTAAAAATATAATGGATTCCCCGTCTTTTTTACTCACATCATATAAAGGTTTCACCGATACATCCGCTTTAGAAAACGATTCTACTATTTTTTCGTTATACTCACTATCTTCCTCTGTCATAATACGAAAATCTTTCTTTATTGCTTGCATGTCTTTTTGTACGCCATCCCAAAAAGCATCCGATTTTTTTTCACTATGTATCACATAACTGCCATCTAAATCAACTTCTTTGACCCACCATTTCAACGCGTCGATGACTTGCTGTTCGTTTCCCCCAAGTGGAAATTGAAGTACAACTTTCATTCCTTTTGCGTGCGCTTTTTGGATAAGTTCTTTCACATCATTTTCTGTTCCGAAATGTTCATTTACCTTTTGAAAATTTCGCACATCTAACCCATCATACGTTCCACTTTCAAAAAGCGGAGAAAGCATAACAGCGGTAAAACCCATTTCTTTTATGTAATCCAGTCTTTTTATAATCCCTCTTATATCTCCACCCTGATACCCTTCCAAATTGCCAACTTCTAACTGTTTGTCATTTTTCGGTTCTCCATTATTGAAGCGATCAATCATAATGGAATAGATAACTTCGTCTCGCCACTCTCTTTTTTCGTCTGCAAAAGTATGTATTGGTACAAACAAAACAACAGCTAAGCAAAAACAAATGAATAGTTTCCTAGTCCGTATTTTTCCCACACGCATCCCCCAAGTTTTTTAATTGTAAGAATATTATACCAATTTTCCGAATGAAACGCATATGTCGATTTCAATCCTCACAAAATAATATATGTTAGGTTTACTAACATCATGTATATAATTTTCTGAATTTTTAGTTGATTTTTAGTTTGTTTTCGAATATGATATGAAACATAACAAGATGATGTTATTTTTTCTAACATTATAGGAGGGTAAATCATGAATATGGGAGATACGGTTTTTATGTTTATGACGACAGTAATGGTCATGTTGATGACACCAGGATTGGCACTTTTTTATGGAGGTATGGTTCGCAGCAAAAATGTACTCAGTACAACGATGCATAGTTATAGCGCAATGGCTATCGTTTCGATTCAATGGATTGTTATCGGCTATTCTTTATCATTCGGACCAGATTGGCACGGGATTATCGGTACACTTGATTGGTTCGGGCTAAACGGAGTTACCTACGCACCAAATCCAGACTACTCATCTACTATTCCTCACAATTTATTCATGATGTTTCAACTCATGTTCGCCATTTTAACTCCAGCTTTAATTTCAGGTGCATTCGCTGAAAGAATGCGATTTTCTGCCTTTCTTATTTTTATCCTTCTATGGACAACAATCGTTTACAACCCTGTCGCTCATTGGGTATGGGGCGTCGGCGGCTGGCTAAGGGAACTTGGTGCACTAGACTTCGCTGGCGGAAACGTCGTTCACATCACTTCCGGAGTTGCTGGTCTTGTATTAGCTATTTTCCTTGGAAAACGAAAAAACATAAATGGTTCTTCTCCTCACCATTTGCCATTTACAATGTTAGGCGCAGGCTTATTATGGTTTGGCTGGTTCGGTTTTAACGTCGGCAGCGCATTATCCTTAAACGACGTAGCTTTAACTGCATTTATTAATACAAATATAGCCGCTGCTGCCTCCGCTCTAACTTGGATGCTTTCTGAATGGTTCTTCCAATCAAAACCGACCGCGATGGGAGCTGCTTGCGGAGTTGTTTCTGGTCTAGTCGCTATTACACCAGCTTGCGGGTTCGTTACACCTTTCTCCGCCCTTCTTATCGGAGCAATTGGTGGTATATTATGCTTTGGCGCCGTTTTCTTCTTAAAAACAAAATTCGGGTATGATGATACACTTGATGCCTTTGGATGCCACGGCATCGGAGGAACTTGGGGCGGTATTGCAACAGGACTATTTGCAACTACTACGGTAAACAGTGATGGCGCTAACGGATTATTTTACGGAAACGCCGCTTTACTGTTTAAACAACTGGTAGCAATTGGAGCAACATATGCATTCACAATAATAATGACGTATGCCATTATTAAAGTTATTAACTTCTTCCTCCCTGTTCGGGTAGATGAGCACCAGGAACACATGGGACTTGATATTTCGATGCATGGCGAGAAGGCTTATGAACATGCAGAACGAGTAAACTAAAAAAGAGATGCAATCTATTAGTAATAGATTGCATCTCTTTTTTGCGCAACGGGCAACATACCCCACCTAGTATCAATGTAAATATATCAACGGTTCGACACAACATATCGATTTATAAACAAATTCCGACATGATTTAAATGCAAAATACCCCACATAACTTTATACAAAAAAGACGACCGAAACCCGGTCGTCTTTCCCTATTTATTTCGGAGCATTTCCTACATATTGCGTAATATCAACATTTAAAGCTTGCGCTAAGCGCATTCCGTATTCTTGATCTGCACGGAAGAAGTTACAAACAGCTAATAATTTTGTGCGTTCATTTACGTCTTTTAGATCATTTGTTAAGTTTGCAATTAAGTTATCTTGCTCTTCTTTAGAAAATGAACGGTAACGCTCACCTGCTTGTTTAAAGTCATTTGGTTTCTCGATTTTTTCACGAGATACATAACCTTCTACTTTCATAGTTGAATCGCGGTAAGCCTTGTCTTCAACTGGATTTTCAGTATGACGGCTCGGTTCGTAGTTAATTGTAGATGGATTTTGATTCATTTGCATCGCGCCATCACGTTGTTGGTTGTTAACAGCTGCGTACGGGCAGTTTACTGGAATTTGTAAATAATTTGCCCCCAGACGGTAACGCTGTGTATCTGGATAAGAGAATAAACGACCTTGTAATAATTTATCTTCAGATGGTTCAATACCATTTACAGTTGCACTTGGAGAGAACGCCACTTGCTCTACTTCTGCGAAGAAGTTTTTCGGGTTACGATTTAACGTCATCGTCCCTACTTCAATTAATGGGAAGCGATCTTCTGGCCATACTTTCGTTGGATCTAGTGGATCAAAGTCTAAAGTATCCATTTCATCTAATTGCATAACTTGTACGTGTAAATCCCATTTCGGATGATTTCCTTTTTCGATTGCATCGAACAAGTCACGAGTTGCATGGTTGAAGTCTTTCCCTTGTACTTCTTGCACTTCTTTCGCATTTAAGTTACGTACATCTTGTTGTGGTTTCCAGTGGTATTTAATGTAAACAATTTTACCTTCTTCATTAATCCATTTAAATGAATGGACGCCGAAACCTTCCATTTCACGATAGCTTGCTGGTGTACCGTAATCAGAAAATACCCATGTCATCATATGTGTAGATTCTGGAGTTAACGTCATGAAATCCCAATAACGATCTGGCGTTTGAATATTTGTATCCGGTGCTGGTTTTAAAGAATGAACCATATCAGGGAATTTAATTGCATCACGAATGAAGAAAACTGGTAAATGATTACCTACGATATCGTAGTTTCCTTCTTCTGTATAAAATTTAACAGCGAACCCACGTGGGTCACGTGCTGTTTCAGGAGAACCTTGACCATGAATAACCGTTGAAAAACGAACAAATACAGGCGTTTCAGTTCCTTCATTTTGTAAAAATGCTGCTTTCGTATATTGCTTCATACTATTTCTCGTTACGAATACACCGTGAGCACCTGCACCACGTGCATGCACAACACGCTCCGGAATACGTTCACGATCAAAGTGCGCAAGTTTTTCTACTAAATGATAGTCTTCTAATAATACCGGTCCACGACGACCAGCTGTACGAGAATTTTGGTTGTCTCCAACTGGAGCACCTTGGTTTGTTGTTAAGCGATTATTTGGATTCATCTAGGGGGATCCTCCTCTTTCTTTCATAGTAATTATTATTTATTTAAAATTATTATAAACTAATTATTATTCAAAACTAAATCTTTGTCAACTATTTCCTTCACTTTTTCGGAAACAATTTCAGCCAAACAGTCGATAAATGCAGATTGTGCATTTGGCATATTCGGTCTAAAATATTTGGCATTTAATTCATCAGTTACAACTTTACACTCATAATCGTTGTCATATAAAACTTCTAAATGCTCCGCCACAAAACCAACTGGACAATATATGAAAGATTCATACCCATGCTCTTCATATAAATCTTTCGTTAAATCTTGCACATCTGGACCAATCCATGGATCTGGAGTATTCCCAGCACTTTGCCAACCAATTGTATAGTTTTGAATATTTGCAGCTTCTGCAATTAAATCTGCAGTATGCTTTAGTTGCTCTACATATGGGTCTCCTGCTGCAATAATTTTTTCTGGCAAACTATGCGCCGAAAAAATTACGACGGCTTTCTCTTTATTTATAATATTAGTAAACGTCTCTTTTATTTGATCTGCCCAATAAGAAATAAATTTTGGTTCGTCGTACCACTGCTCAATCGGTTCTATAACAGGACCTTTTATTTCTTTTGATAGGCAAATTGCGCGCTCATTATACGCTTTAATGCTAAAAGTCGAATAATGCGGCGCTAACACAATACTAATTGCCTGCTCAATTCCATCTCGCTTCATTTCCTCTACAGCATCTTCTATAAATGGCGCAGTATGTTTTAAACCTAAGTAACAAGTAAATTCATACTCTGTAAATATGTTATTCATTGAATCTGTTAATTTATGCGCCTGCTCTTTCGTAATTTTTGCAAGCGGCGAAATTCCACCAATCGCTTTATAGCGCCCAATTAAATCTTCAAGCGCTTCTTCTGACGGCTTACGCCCGTGACGGATATGTGTATAATATGCCTCTACATCGTCTAATGATTCTGGTGTTCCATACGCCATTACGAGTAAACCTATTTTTTTCTTTGTCATCTATATAACACCTCAATTTTATAAATGAGAATCCTTTTCAGAACGTTTGTTTCCAATTATAACAAGCAATAATAAGTACGTCAAAATAATAATTCTAATTAAGTATTATTTATAAGGTGATTTTGAATTTTATATGACAATTTATTTAATAAAAAGCGACTTACATAATTGTAAGCCGCTTTTCCCTTATTCCTTAATATTTACTCCATATTCTTTAAACCAAACGTGAATTTGTGCTAAATGAGCTAAAAGCTGTGGCCCAGTCATCAATTGACCAAACCATGGTGTTTGAAATGCACTGCCACCAGACTGAATTAATCCGGTCAACTGCTCTTTATCAAACAATTCGTGTAAAATTGAACCTTTATCCGTTAATAGATTTTGAAGCCATACTGTTACTGCTTTTGTATAGTGTGGATTGTGCGTTTTCGGATAAGGACTCTTCTTTCTATATAAGATGTCATGTGGAAGTACATCTTCTAACGCCTTACGTAATAGACCTTTTTCGCGGTTTTTATACATTTTCATTTCCCAAGGAATATTCCACGCATATTCGACAAGGCGATGATCTGCAAATGGAACACGTACTTCTAAACTTGCCCCCATACTCATGCGGTCTTTTCTGTCTAATAATGTTGTCATAAACCATACCATATTTAAATAAAATAATTGGCGTCTTTTTGCTTCTAGCGGACTTTCTCCCTCCAAAATAGGAACTTCTTGAATCGACTCTTCATAGCGCCTTTGTACATATTGTTGTAAATTTAATTTATTTCTCCATCCTTTCTTTAGCAGTTGTTCACGCGCTTCTGTAGAGCGCATCCACGGAAAGGCACTCGATTGTAAATCATCTTCTCTATAAAACCACGGATATCCACCAAATATTTCATCTGCACATTCCCCAGATAAACCGACGACAAAATCTTGTTTAATTTCACGACAAAACCATAATAATGACGAATCGATATCTGCCATACCAGGCAAATCACGAACTAGTACTGCTTCAGTTAAATACTCTGCTAATTTTTCATTCGAAATGACGCAGCGATGATGGGTTGTTTGAAATGTCTCAGTCATTAAATTAATAAACGGAGCATCTGAATTTGGCTGGAACGCATTCGCTTTAAAGTATTTGTCATTATCTTCGTAATCAACAGAATACGTGTGTAATTGCCCTTTTCCTGATTTCTCGTATTCTTTCGCTGCAATAGCTGTAATAGCGCTCGAATCTACACCACCTGATAAAAAAGTACATAGTGGTACATCAGAAACAAGCTGCCTTGTAATCGCATCTTGTAATAAAAAGCGTGTTTTCTCTACTGTTTCTTCAAAGGAATCTTCATGTTTTTTGCTTTCTACATTCCAATATCTCCATATACATAAACCGTTCTTTGAAAATGTCATCGCATGACCTGGACGTAATTCTTTTATACCAGCATAAATACCATGACCAGGTGTCCTCGATGGTCCAAGACCGAATATTTCGGATAATCCTTCTAACGTTACTTCCGCCTTCACATCTGGATGAGCCAGTATCGCTTTTAACTCTGAACCAAATAGTAATCGCCCACTATCATATTTATAAAATAGCGGTTTTACACCTAGTCGATCTCGCGCAATAAATACTTGTTCTTTCTGTTCATCCCATACAGCAAACGCATATATACCGTTTAAATGATCGACACATTCTTCTTTCCATTCAATATAAGAAGCTAATAATACTTCTGTATCAGAATGACCTTTGAACGTATATCCTCTTCTTAATAATTCCTTTCGAATGTCTTCTGTGTTATAAAGTTCACCGTTATAGCAAATGGCGTAATTCGTTTCATCTTTTAAACAAGTCATCGGTTGTTTCCCGCCCTCAGGGTCAACAACGATTAATCGTTTATGCCCAAATGCGACATTGCCTTTAATCCAAACTTTATTATCATCCGGACCACGTTTCGCTAACGTCTCAGCCATTTTCGTAACGACATCTCTTTCTCCTTCTAATGAGCGTTTATAATCCACCCATCCTGTAATCCCGCACATATAAATCATCCTTCCATCTTATTTCTTTTCTTGAACGTGCAGTAATCCCCACCCTAAGAGTGCGGATCAAAAAATGAAAAACTTGACGATAACCTACTATCCACATATGGAATAGCATTCTCACTCAGTAAAACGTGTTTTATTGTATGCCCACCTATGTCTAGATGTGTCTAGTTATAAAGAATGCACGAACTGTCTATAACAGGAATAACTACTTTTCATAAAGGAGAAATCGTGTATGATACAACGTAACCATATTTTATATAACCAGCCCCGCGCTCATACAGTCGGTAATGTAGAATATATAAACAATGAATGGGTATTCTTTGATGATGAAAATGATGAAGCATTTTTATTAGAAGATATTGCCGAAGATGGTTTTGAGATTTTATATAACAGCAACTGGCTACCAGCTCGTTTCTATGAACAAGATATATTACAAATTGCCAACGAACAGCACCTCCTGCAAAACGGGGAAATGATACGTATCCGAAAAAAATTACTTCTTAGCTATAATGAATGGCTCGAAGAATTACCTGACTCCGTCTTCACATTATTAACCGAATCATTGCAATCACTTCACTACTCTTTATATGATTGCATGTATTGTCATAATTATTTATCCTTCTTGCCGAAAGAGGAGTCACGGGAAGGAGTAAATATTCTTTTGTTTGATAACGAAGAGATGATCTGTACACTACAGCACCATTTCGTCCGTCACACTACATCCAATAAAAATATGTTTCGTTTTACGAAAGTAAACGGAGAAGAGTTGCATATCGATGCAACTTAAAATAAAAAACCACCTTATCTCCCAAACACTTGAGATTATAAGGTGGTTTTATTTTTATTTAAATACGTACCAGCCAAGCGGTAATTTTAGTCCTAAGTATAATACCGCTACTAACGCAACAATAAATAAGCCCCAAACCGCCCCTGTTGGTTTGTTTTTGCTCATTTTTACAAGAACCATTTCCATTCCACCGATAACTAAAATACCAGCTAACATTTTTAAGCCGTACCACATGTGCATGCTACCTGTTGCTGTCTTTACAATACTCATGTACAACATGAAGCCTGTCACAATAATGAAGATATACACTAGGCGAAGCCCCATATGTACACCTTTACCTTTTCTCCCTGCTGAATAAAGTGAATACGCAACGAAGAATAAAATTAAACCTAACGCCCATGATGTAATATGCATATGTACCATCGTATCCCTTACCTCCTCTTTTCACACTTTTTCACTCTATATGATAACATGTTCATTTATTTTCAGGAAATGTTTCGCTTTTTTACATTTAAATGCTATAATATTTAGAGTATTTACAAACTTCTTGTAATAACAAAAGGGGGAACAATCATGATTCAAACTAAGGATATTATCGAACTTACAGACACATACGGAGCAAATAACTATCACCCACTTCCAATCGTTATTTCTAAAGCAGAAGGTGTTTGGGTAGAAGATCCTGAAGGAAACCGCTATATGGACTTATTAAGTGCATATTCTGCAGTAAACCAAGGTCATCGTCACCCGAAAATTATTAACGCTTTAATTGACCAAGCTAATCGTGTTACGTTAACTTCTCGTGCTTTCCATAGCGATCAATTAGGTCCTTGGTACGAAAAAGTTGCGAAACTAACTAATAAAGAAATGGTACTTCCAATGAACACAGGTGCTGAAGCTGTTGAAACTGCAATTAAAACAGTTCGTCGCTGGGCTTATGATGTGAAGAAAGTAGAAGCAAACCGTGCTGAAATCATCGTTTGTGAAGATAACTTCCACGGACGTACAATGGGTTCTGTTTCTATGTCTTCAAACGAAGAGTACAAGCGTGGATTCGGTCCAATGCTTCCTGGCATCGTTGTAATTCCTTACGGTGATTTAGAAGCATTAAAAGCCGCAATTACACCAAACACAGCAGCATTCATTTTAGAGCCAATTCAAGGTGAAGCAGGAATTAACATCCCACCAGCTGGTTACTTAAAAGAAGCTCTTGAAGTATGTAAAAAAGAAAACGTTTTATTCGTAGCAGATGAAATTCAAACAGGCTTAGGCCGTACTGGTAAAGTATTCGCTTGTGACTGGGACGATGTAACTCCTGACATGTACATACTTGGTAAAGCACTTGGTGGCGGTGTGTTCCCGATTTCTTGCGTTGCAGCAAACCGCGACATTTTAGGTGTATTTGAGCCAGGTTCTCACGGTTCTACATTCGGTGGTAACCCACTTGCATGTGCTGTGTCTATCGCAGCCCTTGAAGTGTTAGAAGAAGAAAAATTAACAGAGCGTTCTCTTCAATTAGGAGAAAAATTAGTTGGGCAATTAAAAGAAATTGATAACCCAATGATCACTGAAGTTCGCGGTAAAGGTTTATTCATCGGTATCGAATTAAACGAGCCAGCTCGTCCTTACTGTGAACAACTAAAAGCAGCTGGGCTACTATGTAAAGAAACACACGAAAACGTAATTCGTATCGCACCACCTCTAGTAATCTCTGAAGAAGATTTAGAGTGGGCATTCCAAAAAATTAAAGCTGTATTATCGTAATAATAGAGAGGTTGTCCAACATGTTGGGACAACCTCTTTCTTTTTATATTCATTTATATTAAGATGAAATTGTAATTTTCTGTATTTTTGAATTATAAAGGAGGTGCGATATGCTATTAAGATATGGTAAACAGATTAACTATTTAGCTACATCTTTTATTTTAGTTACATTCTTTAGCTTCCTACTTTCCACAACATGGCTTCATTACTCAACTCCTACTACATTCACACTACTGAAAGCATCATTTTGGACTGCTGTTATTCTTACTATCATTGGTTTTGGACGAGAAAAAAGCGCACTTGCGGTTATATTATTTGGCATTTGTACACTTGCATTCATTGGTCTTTACACTTTTGCCGTTATCGATTACCTCTATAATCCGAGACCATAGAAAAGAGCTATCTTTATACAAGATAGCTCTTTTCTTTATTTCACTACATTTCGCAAAGTACCAATTCCTTCTACTGTAATGACCACTTCATCACCAGCATGTAAAAACTTCGGTGGTGTAAAACCTTTTCCGACACCAGCCGGGGTTCCTGTTGCGATAATATCGCCTGGTTCTAAAGTCATTCCTTTGCTTATCGTTGAAATAATTTCTTCTATCGAAAAAATCATTTTATTTGTGTTGGAAGTTTGCCTTACTTCTCCATTTACTACCGTTTCAATGTGTAATTCATTCGGCGCATTAACCACCGATTTATGAATTAAATACGGTCCCATCGGGCAAAATGTATCGAAGCTTTTCCCAAGGAAAAACTGTTTATGCTTTCTTTGAATGTCTCGAGCTGTTACATCATTTATAATCGTATAACCAAAAACATGCTCAAGCGCTTTTTCTTTTTTAATTTGCTTCCCTCGCTTACCAATAATGATAGCTAGTTCTCCTTCATAATCTAGTTCGTCCGTTGCGTGAGGATGACCATTAATTTGCTCATTTATGCCAATAACTGTTGTTGGTGCTTTCGTAAAGATCATTATATTTTCTGGAATAGACTCTACTCCGCCCATTTCTACCGCATGCTCACGATAGTTTTTTCCAACGCACAAAATATTCTTTCTTGGCCTTGGAATCGGCGCTAATATTTTCACCTCTGTTAACGGATAATACGCCGCTTCCCCGTTCTCTTTTGCCCAATTTACAATTTCACATACTTTCTCAAAGCATTCAGTCCCTCTTTCAATACACTCTAACATTGTAATAGGGATTGTAACCTTTTCCCCTTTTTGTCTTTGCGCTTCTCTTAAGTGTAATACCTTTTCTTCTTCTTCATCCACAATACCTACAAATACCTTTTCTTCTTTCTTCGCCGTTACAAAACGCAATATTTCCACTCTCCATCCTAAAACTCATGCCCTTTAATTGTATTCGCATCCGCAAGAAAAAAACCTTCTCATGCACGCTAATTTTTACAATATTCTTCTCGCACCTTATTCGTTACTTATTCATTATTTAGCATAAAATGTAGAAATTTTACTTTTTTTAGCGAAGGCATTTCTTTTTTATGAATTTTTTGTATAATATGTACTACATATATACTAAAAATTTCATTTAGAGATGGAGCCGATTTCAATGTTTGAGCAAGCTATTGAAAAAAAACGTGAAAAAATGATCTATTTTGCTGAACGCTACGGAATGACTTCTCAAAGAACAGTGGATTGTAGCCAAGAACTGGACAGGCTCTTAAATGTAATTTGTCATGTACATACGAATTTCCACCCTACTCAAACGTTCAACACACACACGCAATAACGCGTGTGTTTCTTTTATTTCAAAAAAACACACATTTTATTAGAAACGCCCATACAATAGTAGAAAAGAAAATTTTAAAAACGAAAGGTGTTTTGTATGCCAGCTATGGTCGGACATATCCGCATCGTCAATATTGGATCAAGTGGTATTTTTCATATCGGAGATGTATTTGCGATTAGGCCTATTAGTTACTCACGCGCTTTCGCCGGGGCCGGCTCTTTCAACGTTGGAGATAACGTTTCTGTCTACAATTATCAAAGTGCAACGACTGTCAACGATTCAGATGTAATCGATCAAGCGATAATTGGCTCAACTTAAAGGAGGCGATTGCATTGAATTTGTATGTAAACCAAAGTATCATCATCAACAGTATTAAAATTGATAGCATCACAACCTCTTCTGTATTCCAAATTGGTACTGCTGGAAGTATTAAAGCCCTATCTAAATTTTCAAATACGGGCGGATTTACGGAGCCACTTCGCCCATTACAGGCAAAAGGACAAATTATTTCTATCAAACCATCAACTAGTTCTTCTTAAGACATCCTTGTCATAAATATATAGCAGGAATATTTTTACCCTCCCTATTGAAAAGGAGGTTTCACAAATGAATCAAGATATATATACTTACTTACACAAACTTCAACAAGCTCTTCAAACACAACAAGCAGCCATCCTGAATTTAGAAGATCAAGTACGCCAACTCCAAGAAGAGCTTAACGAATTAAAAAATCGCCCCTCCTCTTCTGTAGGAAAAGTGGAATACAAATTCGATCAATTAAAAGTCGAAAATTTAAATGGTACTTTAAATATTGGCTTAAATCCATTTTCAGCAAAAGGACAACAAATTGAAGATTTTCAAGTGGATACAGAAACATTGAAGGTAAATCCTGAAACCGAAACAAATCCAGACTTTTATCAAGGTATCCTCCAAGAAATGCATCGATACTTAGATGAAGAAGCATATAATCGTATTCTACATTTTGAACAAGAAGAGAGAACACCGCTTGATGAAATGTATCGACAAATGATGGTGGATGACATAAAAAAACAGATGGAGCATCGACTCCCTTATTATTTATCACAAGTTCAATCATATGAAGGTATTTCAACAGATCCAGATTATTTACGAGATATCATTATTCAGGCAATGAAACAAGATATTGACAAAGCCTTTCTCTCCTTTATTCAGCACATACCGGGAAATTTCCGAAAGGAGTAAGTATGTATGAACCTTAACGTTGTAAACCGTGAGTTAAAAGTCGGACAGATTAAAATGAACGGTGTATCGTCGTCCGCACTCTTTTTAATTGGAGATGCCAATCTCCTCATTCTATCTTCTATTCTCGATACACCATTCGAAACTGTTACAGAGGGACCATTTGTACCATTAGTAACAGATGTCCCTCCTACTCCAGGTTAATAAGGAGACTGAGAAATTATGTTGCATCATGTGTCCATTGTCCAAAATGTTTCTATTATTTCTTTAGGGATTACTGCCGTATTTCAAGTTGGAGATGCAAACCAAATGGAATTAAAAAGTAGAGCTCTTGCCGTCCACCGTGAAATTCCTTGTTATATAAGGGGAGAAGGTCGCTTTGATGCTTTTGAAATCTTTACAGATGAACACATTACAATTCCAAAACGAACGACAGATGTAAAATTAAACATTGTAAATGAATGCCCTTTTATTGAAGTTAATAATGTTGAATTGCGGACACTTTTAAATTCTGGTTGCTTTCAAATTGGAAATGTTGATTATGTTTTTAATAACTCTCGTATTATGCAAATCCGCCAATATATTACGGATGAACCTTCCGCACAATAATTCATATAGTAATTAAAAAACTTAGTAAAGTAGGTGGATGGTATGCCTTCGGTTGTAGGAAATCTCGTCGTTCAAAACAGTAACGGCTCTTTCAACTTAGGAGATTTTTATAACGTGTCTCCGAAAGAAAACACGAAAGCCTATAACGGATCTGGAGCTTCCAATGTTGGGTTTGTTGTGAATACTTTTAGCGGTGTTAGTGCAACAAATACGTTTGATTCTGATGTAGCGGATCAAGATCAGATTGGAACAGCGTAAAAAAAGTAGGAGATATTCTCCTACTTTTTTCTTTTATCTAATTCAAATTATTAAAATGAAATTTTAATAAGCAAGAGCTTTACTGTTCACAAATAGTAGTATAAACAAGTAAGTAGTGAAGAGGCACTATTTCATTTTATTTAAATGATAATCCGCTCTCCTCCAAAGCATGTCTAAGCTTCGGCAAAGACGCAGGTCCCATACCATGCAGTTTTAAAATTTCTTTTTCACTATATTTTGAGAGTTCTTCTACAGTTTGAATTCCACGGTGTTCTAATGCCCTTCTTGCTGGCGCTGAAAGAAGAGAGAGAAAACCTTCTTTTGGTTTTCTCTCTTTCTCACAGGTTGGGCAAGTTGGACAATCGCTACTTTTATAGTACTCGTGTCCCTGTTCACAAGTTCTTAACGTTGTCATTTTTTTATAGCTCCTTTCTGTTGTCTATCCTTCAATATTTACAACGTGATTCCCATCAAAGAAGTATAAACATTTCTCTTTCACAGGATGTTGCAAGCTTTTCTCCAGTGCTTTTGCATATAACGAAAGTTGCACTTTATATCGATCTTCTAAAATTGGTTTTGCTTGTTCGAATCCACCTGGGAATTTCCCTTCAATCGTATCTGTTTTGAAGTCGATTAACGTAATGCCATCTTCCTCTTCAATCATGCAGTCGATAACCCCTTGGACAAGAATCGTTTCTTCACTCTTCCCTTGCCAATCTTGATATGCTTCTTTTGCTGCAAGCATCATCGTAAATGGTACTTCACGCTCAACACTTTTCGCCGCTAATACCCTTTTACCTAAGTCACTATCAAAGAATGAAATTACTTTTTCAATCGCTATTTCTTCCGCCTGCTCGAATGTTAATAATTCCTTATTTACCATTGCTGCGATTTGCTCTTGAAGAACTTCAACCGTAATCGGCTTCTTCAAATCAACATGCTGCATAACGGCATGGACTGCTGTTCCACGCTCTGCGTACGTTAACCCTTTTTTCTCCATAAAGCGCGGGCGTGTTTTAATTGGTGCACGTAGTTTTTTAATAAAGGCGTTATCGCTACCTTCTTCAGATTGATAATTTCTCTTTATTTCTGTAACAGACTGCTTCGCACGATGAGATGTCGCATCCTCATATCCGTACTTCCACATTAATCTGTCGTACACTTCTTCTTTCCGTTCACTTTCTAATGGAACAGCCTTTTTCTCACGGAGCGCTTCTAACAATTCTTGTTTCTCTTCTTGAACTGGCTCTGGTGCAAGTAGCGTATTACCGTCCACAACTTCTACTTTCCAGCTAGTGTCATACCCGTAAATTTCACTTGGAATACTTCCTTGTCCTAATTCAAGAAGCATTTCACTATCACGATGTCTATATAATGAAGGTGCAATCCAGTCTAAATAACAAGACGCTCCGGCACGTATGTGATCTGGTAATAACCATTCATTATGTTCCCTCGCATCAAGCCATTTTTCCATTTCCTTATTTGCATCCTTAACTGTTCCGATTAAAATTAACTTCTCTTTCGCACGCGTTAACGCTACATATAATACACGCATTTCTTCCGCGATTAATTCCATTTTCATTTTGCGTTTAATTGCAAGTTGCGATAATGTCGTATATTTAATTCGTTTACGCGGATCGATAAATTGTGAACCGAAACCGAAATCTTTATGCAGTAAGAAACGCTTCATTAAGTCTTGTGTATTAAAACGACGACCGAGTCCAGCTACAAATACGACCGGGAACTCTAGCCCTTTACTTTTATGAATCGTCATAATGCGAACAACGTCTTCTTGTTCACCGAGGGCTCTCGCCGTACCCATATCATCACCGCGTTCTAAAATACGTTCAATAAAACGCAAGAAGCGGAATAACCCTCTAAATGATGTTGCTTCATATTGTCTTGCACGGTCATATAGCACGCGTAAGTTTGCCTGCCTTTGCTTTCCAGCTGGTAAACCGCCAACGAAGTCGTAATAACCTGTCTCACCGTACACTTTCCAAATTAAATCAGAAAGTGATTGTTGACGTGCAAATTCACGCCATCCTTGCAGTAAATTATAAAACCACTCTAATTTATCATGAAGTTCTTGCTCTTCTTCAAGCGGTGCTCCTTTTAAGAACGAGCTCATTACTTCATAAAATGACCCTTTCTTCCCATGAGCACGAAGCGTCGCAAGGTCTTCATCATTTAGTCCCACAATCGGTGAACGAAGTACAGCTGCAAGCGGAATATCTTGCATCGGATTATCAATAACGCGGAATACGTTCATCATAATATTTACTTCTGTCGCTTCAAAATAACCAGTCGCAAGGTCAGCATATACTGGAATTCCTTGCAATTTTAACTCTTCCATAATTTGCGGCGCCCACGGCATCGAGCGGAGTAAAATAACGAAATCACGGTATTGTACAGGGCGCATACTATCCGTTTTACGATCATACACTTCATAACCTGAATCAACCATCGCTTTAATACGCTGCGCCATAAGACGAGCTTCTAGCTGTGCTTTTTCGACTTCTGCACCTTCTTCTCCATCCATTACTTCTTCTTCCGTTTGCTGAATACATAATAGCTCTGCCGCTACATCTTCACCTTCTGGATAGCTAGCACCTAGCTTTAATTCAGCATCAGCATCGTAGTCAATCTCCCCAACTTCTTCGCCCATAATTTGTTTGAAAATAAAGTTCGTACCTGCTAGTACTTCATGACGACTACGGAAGTTTTTCGCTAAGTCAATCTTCATTCCGCCGCCCGATCCTTCTTGTGTGAAGCGTTTATACTTTCCTAGGAATAGTCCTGGTTCGGCTAGTCGGAAACGATAAATCGACTGCTTTACATCACCAACCATGAACAAGTTTCCTTCACTCTCAGAATCTTTCGTTACGAATTTAATAATGGATTCCTGTACAAAGTTCGTATCTTGATATTCATCGACTAACACTTCAGCAAATTTATTACGATATTGAAGCGCTACTGCTGAAGGATTCATTTCACCATTTTCACTTTGTTCACTTAAAATTTGTAAACAGAAATGCTCTAAATCTGTGAAATCGACCATTCCTTTATCTCGCTTCATCGCTTGGAAACGCTCTGTAAATACTTTTACAAGTTGAACAAGCTTTTCTAATACAGGGTGCATATCTTGAAAATCTCGTAAGAAACTTTCAGGTTTGCGGCTAAATAACTCTTCTTGTAATTTCTTTACTTCATCTTTCGCTTTATTACGAAGAGAGTCTACTTGTTTTACAACATCTTCATTGTAATCACTTTTCTTAATACGCTTTAATGTTTGCCACGATACGTTTTGCATCGCTTCATACAATCTTGTCCACGACTCACGAGCAGCTGATGATAGCGTTCCAAGTAAAGCTACATCTGCTTGCAGGGTTTCAACGCGAGGCGCAGGACCGTCAGGAAGCATTGCGAGTTCAGTTGCCTTACGAATATGCTGTTCCGCTGTTTCAAGCTGGAATTTCACATCTTCTAATAAGTAAGAAGCATATACTAAATCTTCAATAGTCTTTCCTTCTACGTCATATGCTTCTACTAATTTATCAAGCCATTTTCCCGGATTTGGATGCGCTCTTGACTCTGTATGAAGCGCTAAAATCATACGTTGTAAGTCATCATCACTACGGTCACTCGTATAACGATCAACAAGTTCAAAGAAGATTGTATTATCTTCGATTCCGTACTCTTCTTCTAATATATCATCTAGCACTTCTTCTTTTAACAATTCATTTTCTGTTTGATTCGCGATACGGAAACGAGGATCAACATCAAGCATGTAGTAATATCCTCTAATGACTTGTAAACAAAATGAATGAATTGTTGAAATGGAAGCTTTATTTAATAGGCTCAGCTGCTTTCTTACGTGCTGAGATCCTGGTTCATCAATTAATACCTTTTCTAACGCTTCCCCAATTCGGTTTTTCATCTCTTGCGCTGCTGCATTCGTAAAGGTTACAACGAGCAGGCGGTCGACATCGACTGGATTTTCTTCATTAATAATCTTCTTGATAATACGTTCAACTAATACTGCTGTTTTACCTGACCCAGCTGCAGCCGCAACTAAAATATCACGTCCGTTCGCTACAACAGCTTTCCACTGGTCATCCGTCCATTGACTACCTTCTGGTTTTTTAGGCCAATTTTCTATCATTCTCCGTCAACCTCCTCTCTTATTTTCTCCATCGCTTCACTATCTTTCATATCTTTTAACGATCGGAACTGATTATCTTCAAGTGACTCATCAAACTGGCAAACAGATTTAAAGTTACAGAACGTACATGCCGCTTTATTCCCCATTTTATAAGGAGCAATATCAATAACACCTTCTGTAATGTCTTTTCCGATATTTTCAAACGTATGGTGTACATATTTCTGTAGTACGTTAAACTCTTGCTCGCTTGCAATACTTGAACGCGCACTAAAGCTACCGTCTTTTTTCAGGCCAGCAGAAATAATATCTGAACTTCCTGTTGAAAGTTTGTTATCCATTAAACGAACAACGTCAGCATCTCCTAGTACGAGTCCTTTCATTTTAAATTTCTTTAATATTTCCTTTTCAATCTCAGCTTCAGATGCGTCACCTTTCATCTCAACAATTGGGTTATGAATATGGAAGTACAGTACACCAGCTGGTGATGCTGCGTGGCCTTTTTTCATCCACGTCTGTGCATTTGAAGTAACAACGTCTAAATACGTTAACATTTGAAGTGCTAATCCGTAATACACTTCCGTTAAATCTAACGCTTTTGAACTTGATTTATAATCAATAATACGTAAGAACGTCCCGTTTTCATCTTCTGCCTTATCAACACGGTCAATACGGCCGACAACTTCCATCTTCACACCATTTGGTAACGAGAATTCCATCGGCGGAAGCGATCCTGTACCACCCATACCGAACGGCACTTCTAAATCAACTGGTACGAATCCGCTTGACTTCGCATGTTCACGAAGAATGATTGACGTACGGAAAATGATTTGTTGTAGTTTTTGTTTTAAATAGAAATGACGGTTTGAACTTAATAAAATTTGTCGTTGTAATAACGGTGCGATTTCTTCTATTACTAAAACAGAAAGATGTTCACACTCTTTTATGGATAAATCCGCCCAAGTGCGGTTTTCACGCAATAACTTGTCCGCAATTTTCTTTAATGCCGCATGGAATAATTCGCCTATGTCTGGCGCATCAAGCTTGAAAATATCACGCTCTCTAAGCGATAAACCGTGCTGCGCAAAATGAGCATATGCACAACGGTTAAATAGTTCCATACGAGAGACGCTTCCTTTAATTGTATCTCCGTATAAATCTCTACTTACTGCTGTACTTAGTTTCTGCGCACGATTTCGATAGAATAAACTTGATAAGACGCGGCTACTTTTTTGTTTCCATTCATCTGAAGTTACGTAGAAATTATATACGTCCCACCAAAAGTCTAAATTCCCTTCAAATCCGTATCGCTTCCACGTTTGTAGTTGCTGCATAACGTAAGATAACGTTACTTCTGGCGTTGCTACATATGAAATTTGTTCTGAACGTGATAAATCGTTTACGTCATTCGTAATAAATGAATCTTTCACATTAGGGAACATTCTTTTTATTTTCTTAATAAAGCTAGACGCAAGTAACGTCTTTCCTTCTTCATCTGCAAGCGGGCATGAAATGTATAACTTCTCAGACGCTCTCGTTACCATTTGATACATAACGAACTGTTCTTCTAACAAAGTTTGTCTTGTCGTTGGCGCTAATTCAATCCCTGCCGCACCAAGAACTTCTCTTTCCTCATCAGAAAGCATCCCTTCGTCCATAGGTGCTGCTGGAATGACACCCTCATTTACACCTATAATAAACGTTGCTTTCACGTCAGATAACCTGGAGTGATCAATATTAGCAATTAACACTTGGTCTAATGACGGCGGAATGTTAGCAAATTGAAGTGCCTCAAGACCTGTCGACATAACGTCAGTAAACATAGAAAGAGACATTTTCTCTTCCCCAAGCATCTCTACAAATGTATCAAGAAGGCTCATTACTTCTTCCCATACTTGTTCATGATCTGTCGCAAATAAGAAATCTCCACTTTCTTCTGCACGTATACGTAATTCTTCTAGTTTCTTCGGAACATCCAGTTCTTCTAAAAACAAGTAAACTGCTTCACACATTTGCATAACTGTCCCTGCACGCTTTAACCTTTTTTGCATGCGAATAACAGGTGTTCTTACAACGTCACGTAGCCTATTTATTTTCTCTTCCATTTCACGTTCACTGTCTGTAATCATCCCGTTCGTATCATCAAGAGAACGATAACGGCGATACATCCATGGATCTTCAGCAGTCCATCTCTTTCCTTGTACACCGTACGCTAAACAGTAATTTTCAAATTCATCCATTTCTTCACGCATCGCTTCTTTTCTTACGTCTAATGGATATAAAAGCTCTGTTTTCACGCAACGGAACACCGCATCATAACGCCAATTCCCACTAATAATCTCGAGTGCAGAACGAATACATTCTACTAATGGGTGGTGTGACATCGGGCGTTTTTCATCGATGAAGTGCGGGATATTATAATCTGTAAATAACGTTCGCATCACATCGTAATAACTTTCCCCATTACGAAGAAGCACTGCAATATCTCGGTAACGATATTTTTCATCCGCGACAAGTTTACGAATTTCACGAGCAACACCTTCTACCTCCGCTCGTAAATTCGCAGCTGTACTAATCGTTACACTCGCTTCACCGTTAAATTTCTCATTCGGACGCGCTTCATAATGAGCTTCTAAATGCGCTAATGCCGGAGAATGAAAACGCGGCTGTTCTATAAGTGGAATTGTTTTTTCAATTTCTATTTTCTCTTCACGCGCTACTTGTTTTATTTTTTCATACGTTAACGTCGTTTCATAAAATAAATCGAGTTCATTTACTGGCTGCGCTAACGTTTTTTCATCTATCGTTAACGTGATCGTCACTCTCGCTCCACAAATCATAAGCTGCCTTAAAATCTCTAACTCTTGCGGGGAGAATGAATGAAATCCATCTATATAAATTTCCGCACCATTTACATATTCAGACTGCGGAAGCTTTTCCACTAGCAATTGCAGGTAGTCTTCTGAATCTAAGTATTTTCCAATTAAAGCACGCTCAAAATCATCATATAGTAACTGTAAATCATACACTTTATTCGCTAGTAACTTTTGTTCGGCACTGCTACTATGCGCATCTAATTGTTGCCACATTTCATATACGTTAGATGGCGTTACATTGTAACGTTTAAACTCTGCAATCATACTGCCAAGATGTTCAAAGAAACCGTTTTGCTCCGCTGCTTTTTGGAACACCGATAATCCATCTTTACGAGACTCTACAATTTTACGGAGTAACATATGTACACCAGCTTCATCAATATGAAGACGACTCGCTCCGCCAACTTCTTGCAGCACCTTCCACGCTAATCGTGAAAAACTAAAAACTTGTGCCCGAATAGAACCTCTTACATCCTCACTTCCAATTAACGCCTGCTGCGTCTGGAATGTCATCTGTTCTGGCACAAGATATAATATTGTTTTCCCTCTCGGGCGCTGTTTTAACTCTTCTTGCACTTCGCGTAAACAAAGTGTACTTTTTCCACTTCCCGCTCTACCAATCACAAATCGAAGTGACATGTAACCCCACCTTTCACTTACATAACGAACGTTAGTTTGCTACTATAATTGTATTATAGTACACGAAAAAAGACAAACTGAGTTGTTTGTCTTTTCTATACTTCTACTTCATTATATCAACCTTTTGAAAAATTCGTTTGCACCTCTTGAATTGGCCAATATCGCAAATCAACTTTCCCGACGACTGTATCAGCTTTTACAAAGCCAAAGTGTCTACTATCCCAGCTCCCGAGCCGGTTATCACCTACTACAAAAATAAACCCGGGTGGCACCAGCTTTTCTTTCGTTAACTCTTCTAATTTAAAATCGCCTGTTAGTTGCCTTCCATTTATCTCTTTCTTATACTTCTCTAAATACGGCTCATCAATAAATTGTCCGTTTATATATAATTTATCATGCCTATATTCAATATGATCTCCAGGTAAACCGATAATTCGCTTTACATAGTCCTCTTTTTTATTCGCATGAAACACCACAACGTCAAATCTGTTCAAGTCCCCAACTTGATAACTCACCTTATTTACAACGAGCATATTGCCATCTTGCAAGGTCGGCATCATTGACTTCCCCTCTACAACATACGTTGAAAAGAAAAACGTTCGAAAAAATACAGCTAATAATACACCAATTAAAATTGTTCGTATCCACTCTATGCCTTCTTTTTTCAAAGTTTTCTTCATCTGCTTCTCCCCTTATCCTTTAATAATGAAGCCTACACTTATAAAGAAGACTATTCTTACTGTAATTCTAACTTTACTTCAATTTTCTTACCGACATACCATAAAATAAAAATACCAATCGCTACAATGACTGATTTCACCGGATTATGAATAAATGACATTAAATCATGACCGATATACGTTAAAATAAAAATCATCACAAGCTTTCCGAATGCTAACGCTAGCCCAAACTGTTTTACACTAATTCGGGATAAACCAGCGACAACATTTATTAGCGCTGACGGTGTAAACGGAAAACAAAATATAACAAAAATCGGTGCGAATCCTTTCCTTTCAATCCACCCCATTGCTTTTCGTACTCTCTCATGCTTATTTACAAACGAAAAGAAACGACTGCGGCCAAAATGGCGGATGATGAAAAAGACAAGTAAGGCACCCATTACTGATCCAAGCCATGAATAAAGAAAACCGAGCCAAAAGCCAAATGCAACAGCATTCGCCAGTACAAATACAATAAGCGGTAATGCTGGAATCAACGCCTCTATCATCGGTAAACCAATACCAAGAAGTGGTCCGAACGCTTTATAACTCTCAACAATATGATCCATATTTTCTGGTGAAAAATACTCTTTGATTGTCTGAAAATCCATTCTACACTTTACCCCTTTACTCTAAATACTATCCCTACTGTATCATCGCTTATATGAAAGAGGAAATGGTAGATACGACATATGGAGATGTATTTATTAAAGTTTCCATATCTTTCATAAGAATTCCTTCATTATTTAGCTATGATAATCTATCAATATTTGACAAGATATTACATATTAATAACACCCTATCCAACAATATTCTTATATCCCTTCAAAAATAGTATATTGCAAATAATTTATTTAACTATAAAAAAATAGTATTTTTTACATTTTTTATTAAAAAAACACCATAAATCCGTTATACTTAATATAGCAATATATTTATTTTATGTTTTTAGGAGGAAATACTTTGAAAGACACAGTAAAATTATTAAAATGGGTTACTGGTGCCTTAGAGGCTTTACTGGGAATACCTGTACTCGGAGGAACTATTGTTGTTTCTTTACTTTGGTTACCACTTCTTTTCATGCTAGTATTACATATCGTTACTTTAGTATTGGCTAAAAAAGCTAATATGAGTGCTAACGGTAATGTGCTAGGAATTGTAACTTCTTGCCTTGCATGGATTCCGTTTGTAGGAATGATTTTGCATATTTTATCAGCTATCTTCATTATGATGGATGCTGCCCGTAAGGAAGAAACTTATTAATATTTAAATAGCAAAAAAGCTGTCCTAGAATGTCGCTTAAAGCAACATTCTAGAGGCAGCTTTTTCTATATTACACTTCATCTTCTCTAACAACATACACCTTCTCATAAGCGGGTCTTAATGTTGATTCCTCTTTTTTATCAATCTCTTTAAAACAAGGGCTCCCTTGTTTTTTCCTACGATCTTCATATTCAGTACGTAATTTCGCTGTACGATTTTGTTGATTTTCAAAACTAGTTTTTGATATTTCTAATTTCACAGCAAAGCCATTTATAAATCTAATAATAAGATTTCCATCTTTTAATTCTTTATTACTTTCAATATAAAAATGAGACAACCAAGCGCACTCTTTTCTAGAGTAAGAATAGGTAGGAAAAAAATAAAGTTGATCTGTAGGACTAATCGCAATTGGTGCTTTATGTGTAATATGAGTTAACTCTTTCGTTCCTTCTTTTCTGCCTAAGAAACTCGAGCCATGCTTGCGGCAACTTCTTTCTATAATATCTAGAGGTTTTTGAAATACGAAAAAAGAATCATTCATTTCAACGACTCGAGTAACAATTTTCTTTTCACTTAGAATAACAGGAAGTAAGGCCATCGTATTTTTCGTTACAACATAATTTTCGACATAGCGTTCCACTTTACTTTCCATGCTCTATTATCTCCTTTTTTCCATTTATATTAGCAGCTGCATATATAATTTTAGCACCTATGAAAAGAAAACGGATTGCATATTCCACTATTTTACATAGATTTATTATTTATCAACCATTCTTTAAATTTAAAATTAACTATATAATAATAAAAAGATAATAATGTACACAAAAAACATTTATACTACTATAAATATTTGAAATCACTTCCTCATTTCACATCATTACAACAACTAACTTTGCTATAATTAAAATATAAATCCAATATATGGAGGGCCACTATGGAAGAAAAAGAAATCCAACCATCGATTCAAATGAAAAATAGCAGCGTCATTATCGTGAAAAACTCAGCTAGCATTATATTCGGTTTATTTTTCATTCTGCTATTCTTTGCTAAACCGTTTCGTAAATCAAAATGTCCAGAATGTAAAAAACGTGAGAAGAAAAAATCAGGGCAAGAACAATAAAAGGCCTTCCTTTATGGAATGCCTTTTTACATTTGTAGTATCATTTTATTTATTCTTCTTCACTCTAAAAAACTATATTTTCTTCCAAGGTTCTCTACATCTTTTTTGATTTGTAATATGATCCTTATCTAAAACATGAGAAAAAGTATTTGTACTTGTTACTCGCTTTTAATTTTTATTAATAACTTCAAATTTGTACACCTTTATCCATCACTAATAATTCGTTAATTAGTTAACTTTATAATATAAGTTTTGTATATAATTTCATTCAAAAACACAATATATATAAGTGGTCATTTCATACTTACATTGCTTTTTATCGAATTCCAAAAAGGAGCTGTATACTATGGATAAAGAAAACCTATTAAGCCAGCAGGTTAATAGCATCCCCTCAGATGCTCTGAATACCCCTAGTAAGGAACAAGAACAACTGTTAGAAACATCATCTCAAAACGTACAAAATTCCAACAACAATGCTAACAAAAAAGATGTTACTCAAGGTCTACCTGGAAAAGATTCCCTCATTTTGATGAAGAATACAAATTTATAGTTATTTACTATCATACGCAGTAAATGCTCTTGCTGAACTAATTCTTCTACAGAAACTAATACGCATTCCAGATAATTTTTCACCCGTTGTAACATAGAAAAAGAGATTTAGATATAAAAACAGGCTCTGAAAAAACTTTCCCCACAACAAAAAAAGGATGGCATAAGCCATCCTTTTTTCCATCATCAACTATAAAATTATAGTTTGATTACGTTTTTAGCTTGAGGTCCACGGTTACCTTCTTCGATTTCGAAGCTAACTTTTTGGCCTTCTTCTAGAGATTTGAAACCTTCAGTTTCGATTGCAGAGAAGTGTACGAATACGTCGTTTTCGCCTGGAACTTCGATGAAACCGAAGCCTTTTTCGTTGTTAAACCATTTTACTTGTCCTGTTACTGCCATGATTATTTCCTCCTAAGAAAATACAAATTTAATTTTTTTAGTCTTCCTGTCTAAAAAAAGAATCCACACATTATCAAATACGAAACATAAACTAGTTCTCACATACTTTTTCTCGTTCGTTTTCAGCACTTGATAACATATGGATTGCTTAATTTAACTATTCAACTGACATCATCATAGCACATTAAAATAAAATGTACAATCTTTTTCTAAAATGGAATTTCTAATTTTTAGTATTTCTTATAAAATATAATTATCTCTATTCCAAATAAGGAGGAATTTATGAACAACAAAATTCCTAGAAAAACATTAAAAAGAATCGAAGAGGATATTGAAAATAATAATCTTGGAAAAGCAAGAGATAGATTGCATGGCCTCATCTTTACATACCCAAATGAATTACATCTTCGAAAACAACTCGGAGATATTTATTATACATTACAATATCCAGAAATGGCTGGACGTTACTGGTATCTAGAGAAACATAAAACAGACATTATGCATGAATCATGTTTATTATTTGAAAAATCAATGGGAAATAATCCTCATCATATTGCACGTGCTTTAAAGTTTAAAGGCGATTCTAACCATTTAAAAGGTTTGTATAAAGATCAACCTTTATCTTCAGTGCAGAAGAAAGTAGCAGAGGAGTTAATTTATGAGTATAAAGAAACATGGCAAGATAAGCTAGTTCCTTTTGGCTGTCTAGCATTCCTTGCTTGCCTTCTCTTTTCTGCCATTGTTGGTCTATTCACTATTTGGAATTGGATTTTTTAATTATAGGGGGAATTTTCACATGTCAAACTACGATAACGAAGAAAAGCTAACAGGCGGAAACGTTTCGAACGTATATCGTTCTGAAAATACTGTTCGTCGAGAATTAAAGCCAGATAGCGCAAAGATCCATAAGCTATTACAACACTTAGAAAACAAAGGATTTCATTATGCTCCAAAGTTTTTAGGTGTAGATGAAAAAGATAGAGAGATTTTATCCTTTATTGAAGGAGAAGCTGGCAATTATCCTTTAAAAGAATATATGCGATCTAATGATGTATTAAAAGAAATCGCAAAGATGCTCCGCCTTTACCATGATGCTGTAAGTGATTTTCCGTTATTAGATGATTGGAAACCGATGGATCACACGCCAAATAACATTGAGGTTTTATGTCACAATGATTTTGCCATATATAACATTATTTTCAATAATGAGAAACCAGTAGGGATTATTGATTTCGATGTTGCTGCTCCTGGTCCAAGACTATGGGATATCGCTTATACACTTTATACTTGTGTGCCTTTAAGTAGAGTGTATTATACAGAATCTGGTGAAGCCATTCATTATGAATCATCGCAACATGCAGATCGTATTAAAGAAAAAGTGAAGTTGTTTGTTCAATCCTATGGTAAAAATATGGGTGAAGATTACTTAGGAATGGTGTTGCTTCGTTTAGAAGGGTTATGTACATATATGAAAAGAAAAGCTCAAGAGGGCGATATTAACTTCCAAAGAATGATTGATGAAGGACATCTAGAGCATTATGAAAAAGATATAAAGTTTATTCGCGAGCATAGAGGGGATTGGATCTGATAAACATATGACGATATTGTCATTTCGTGTCGGTAAGTTAGTATAATTTCCTTTACTCTCGCATCAATTACAAAATAACAAGGGGCACCCTTCAAAAAGGTGCCCTTCCTTTTATTTCGTAAACTGTGCTTCTTCTGTAGATCCTTTTAACGCTGTCGTTGATGAAGTTCCGCCTGTAATTACTTGTGCAACTTCATCAAAGTAACCTGTTCCTACTTCGCGTTGATGACGTGTTGCAGAGTAGCCATGTTTTTCAGCTGCGAATTCTGCTTGTTGTAGTTCAGAGTATGCTGCCATGCCGCGCTCTTTATAGCCACGTGCTAGTTCAAACATACCGTAATTTAATGAATGGAATCCAGCAAGCGTTACGAATTGGAACTTATAACCGTAAGATGCGATTTCCTTTTGGAAGCTCGCAATTGTTTTTTCATCTAGTTTTTGTTTCCAGTTAAATGACGGAGAGCAGTTGTAAGCAAGTAGCTTTCCCGGATGCTCCTTATGAATTGCGTCCGCAAATCGTTTTGCATCTTCTAAATTTGGTTCCGACGTTTCACACCAAACGAGGTCTGCATACGGTGCATACGCTAAACCGCGCGCAATTGCTTGATCAAGACCTGCATTCGTACGGTAAAATCCTTCTGGTGTTCTTTCTCCTGTAATAAATGCTTTATCAACAGGATCGATATCGCTCGTAATTAAATCAGCTGCATCTGCATCTGTTCTTGCAACGATAATTGTCGGCACTCCCATTACATCTGCTGCAAGGCGTGCAGAAATTAAATTGCGTACTGCTGTTTGCGTTGGTAGTAGTACTTTTCCGCCTAAATGGCCACATTTTTTCTCTGAAGATAATTGATCTTCAAAATGCACACCTGATGCACCTGCTTCAATCATACCTTTCATCAGTTCGAATACGTTTAATTGTCCACCAAATCCAGCTTCTGCATCTGCTACAATCGGTACGAAATAGTCTGTATCATCGCTTCCTTCCATATGCTGAATTTGATCCGCACGTTGAAGTGTTTGATTAATTCGTTTCACTACAGCAGGTACGCTGTTCGCTGGATATAAACTTTGGTCTGGATACATATGTCCAGAAAGGTTTGCATCAGCTGCTACTTGCCAACCACTTAAGTAAATCGCTTTTAACCCAGCTTTTACTTGTTGCATCGCTTGGTTTCCTGTTAATGCGCCAAGTGCGTTAATATAGTCTTCTGTATGAAGCGATGTCCAAAGCTTCTCAGCACCGCGGCGCGCTAATGTATGTTCAATATCAATCGATCCGCGCAGGCGAATTACATCTTCTGCCGAATATGGACGTGTGATCCCTTTCCAACGCTCATCTAATTCCCAGCTCTCTTGTAATTTCTCGATTCTTTCGTTTTTCATTTGTTCCATCCCCTTTTCATTTTTTATAAAATTTCATAACCCGGTAATGTTAAAAATGGTACGAATTCATCATTTCGAACGAGATTTGTAAACAACGTTGTCGCTTCTTGGAATCTCCCTTTCTTAAAGGCTTCCTTACCAATCTCTTTTTCTATTTTTGCTAATTCTTCTTCTTTTAACTCTTCCATTAATTCAAGCGTAATATTACGACCATCATTTAGTTTTCCACCTTCATGACGAATCCATTGCCATACTTGCGCTCTTGAAATTTCAGCAGTTGCCGCATCTTCCATTAAGTTATAAATGGGTGCTGCTCCCCGTCCGCTTAACCAAGATGCAATATATTGAATACCTACGCTAATATTCATGCGAAGGCCCTCTTCTGTAATCGTTCCCACCGGTACCTCTAGTAAATTGTTTTCTGTTACACATATTTCTTCACGTTTTCTAAAAATTTGATTCGGTGTTTTCATAATGTGATTAAATACTTCCATTGCAACCGGTACAAGTCCAGGGTGGGCAACCCAAGTCCCGTCATGACCATCTAAAGCTTCGCGCTCCTTATCAGCACGCACTTTTTCAAAAGCTGCTTCATTTGCTTCTGGATTATTTTTAATCGGAATTTGTGCCGCCATTCCTCCAATTGCTGGTGCATTACGGCGGTGACATGTTTGAATTACTTTCAAAGAATACGAACGCATAAATGGCGCCGTCATCGTAACTTGCGCTCTATCTGGTAGTAAGAATTTATTATGATTACGGAAACTCTTTAAAAAGCTAAAAATATAATCCCATCTTCCGCAGTTTAAGCCAGCAGAATGATCTTTTAGCTCATACAAAATTTCATCCATTTCAAACGAAGCGTGAATCGTTTCCAGTAACACAGTTGCTTTAATCGTTCCATTTGGAATGCCGATATATTTTTGAGCAAATACGAATACATCATTCCATAATCTCGCTTCTAAATAACTTTCCATTTTTGGTAAGTAAAAGTATGGGCCGCTCCCTTTTGCTAAAAGAGCTTTCGCATTATGGAAAAAGTACAAGCCGAAATCTACTAAGCTACCCGACATATTTTTCCCATCAACTTGCATATGCTTTTCCTCTAAATGCCATCCTCTTGGACGTACAATGAGTACAGCTGTTTTCTCATTTAATCTATATTCTTTCCCTTTATCATTTTCATGTGAAATCGTTCCCTTTACTGCATCTCGTAAGTTGATTTGACCTTCAACTGCATTTTCCCAAGTTGGTGAATTCGAATCTTCAAAATCCGCCATAAAAAGATGCGCTCCTGAATTTAAAGCGTTAATGACCATCTTTCTATCTACCGGTCCAGTAATCTCTACGCGGCGGTCCCCTAAGTCTTTTGGCAGCTTGGCAATTGTCCAATCCGCTTCACGTATGTGTTTTGTTTCTTCTAGAAACTTCGGAAACTCCCCTGCATCAATTCTCTTTTGTTTTTCTACACGTTTTTGTAAAAGTTCTATGCGGCGCTCATTAAAATTCTCATGTAGTTCCTTCAAAAAACTAAGCACCTCAGGTGTCAATATTTCGTTGTACGCTGGTAACATTTCTCCAACGAGTGTAACCCGTGAAGTTTGCGTCGACATATTAGCATCCCCTTCTTAAACTGTTTTATAACAGATTTGATTTCATGTTTTATATTATATAACAAATCTTCAGAAAAGGAAGTTTTTTTTGAAAATTCATTTCGTTTTTTTTCAAAATGCCATTCTTTCGCACTTTACTTCATACAAAAAAGGTCGCTGTTATACAACAACGACCTTTTTTGTATTATTTTTAAATTTCACTTTGACTAGTTAAACTTTATTACTGCCCTTGTTCCATATCATGCAATATTGCTCTATGTAAAAACTGTGCATATTGTTCTCTTGTTACCTTCATAGACGGACCGAATTTACCTTCTCCGATTCCCATTGTAATACCATTTGTTTGTATTGCACTAATTGCATTGGTTGCCCATGAATTTGCTGAAACATCATTAAAGTTATGAGATCCCTTCGCCTGTAAGTCAAAAGCATTCGTAAGAACTTGTGCCATTTCCGCACGCGTTAACGTCGCCTTCGGTCTAAAGTTTCCATTCTCGTCTCCCTGGAAAATTCCGATTTCCGTTAAAGCCAATATCTCCTCGATAAAGCTTGTTGAATTTTCATCGATATCTCCATATGGGTTTTCGTATTCATCTTGTTCTTCCATATCAAACACACGGTAAATTAAAGCTGCAACTTGCTCACGTGTTACATTATCCCCAAAACCAAATATTCCATCGCCATATCCCAAAATAATTTCTTGTTCCGCTAATTCATGAATTGCCTCATATGCCCAATGTCCTTTTGGTACATCTTTAAATACAATTGTATTTGTTTTTTGCAACGGTGCACTTTCCGCTTTTACACTGTTACTCTCTGCTGAGAATAACACCCCACCCATAATTGTTAATGCTGTAGCTGTTTTTAATAATTTTTTGCTCATCAAATTATCTCCCCAATATGTATATGTTTTTTTAAAAATATACAGAATAAATGGTATAGTGACAATATATTTTCCGACACATTTCGTGACGGTTTTGTGAATCATATTACACATCATGTCTTTTTCATCGGATTGATTATAAAGCTTGTGTATAACCATAAAAATACATAAATACGAATAATAATTCTTTTTTAAACAAACAAAAAAGCACAAATATTTCTATTTGTGCTTTCATATTTCACTCTACTTCCAATCCTCTTTCAAATGATAATTAATAATCGCATTATTAATAAACTGAGCATATTGTTCTCTAGGTACAGGGCGATTTAATTCATACATGCCATTCCCAGTTCCTCTCACAACATTATTAGATTGTAACGCACTAATTGCATCTTCTGCCCAGTGGCCTTTTGGAATATCTTTAAATGTATGTTTTTGTTTCATTTCAAAATTAAATGCTCGTTTTAAAATGACAGCCATTTCCGCTCTAGAGATTGGTGCTTTCGGCCTAAAATCCCCTTGGCCATCCCCTGTAAAAACACCACGTTTTGTTAACGCCAAAATTTCCTTTTTAAAAGTTGTTGTACTATCAGAAACATCTTTATATGGATTCGCTACTGGCCCTTCTTCTTTTATCTCAAGTGTTCTGTAAATAGTCCCAGCTACTTGTTCACGTGTTATAAGATCGCCAACACCATACTTCCCGTTTCCATACCCTAATATAATTTTATGATATGCTAAATCCATAATAGCGTCATATGCCCAAAATCCGTATGGAACATCTTCAAACACAATCATTTGTGGATACTCTTCCGCTTTTACAGGCGTCACATTCGTCCCTGCAAATATACCTCCTGCCATTGTCGCAATCATCATTACACCCAATATTTTTTTCTTCATTGTCCTCTCTCCCTATTTCATTCAAATAAAATGAATTTCATTGTTTCAGGAGTACTCTTTTTTGGTGAATGTAAGATAAAATGCAAATCTTCTAGAAGAAATATTTCCACTACCTTTCTGCTTTATGCCTCCTTCTTTCTTTTTCAAAAAGGAAGTTGTCACATCTAAGGTGTTATATACTAAAACATTCTACAATTTCTTTATAAACTCCTTTTCACTTTACAACTTCCCTTTATTGGCGCGTAAAGGAGATACCTAATGACGGTTACTATATTCATGATTTATATTTCAGAGGTAGCATTCCCCTTCACTGATAACTCGCCTTCTCTTCCCTTGCGAAAAGTTAGTGCCATCCCTACAAATATAAGGATAATCCCTATTACTTGCATCTAAATCCGGTCTAATAGTTTGGCAACAGCAGGATCTAAAAACACTAATACAGAAATAATTCTCGTCGATAAATCTCTTAAACTGTCAAAAAATAAGTAATATACAAATCTAGTATGTATAAGTCCTGTAGCTGTAATCATCGTCTTGAAAATGCCGGAAATCTACGAATAGTAGTAATAAAAAAAGCATCCTTTTTTATTAAAAGAGGATGCTTTTTTTATATTTATTAACACTCAAATATGCTACTACTTTTGAAGAGTAAATTGGGCAACTATTTGTTTTAATTTTCCTGCTGCGCTATGCATATGTTCAATTGAAACCGAAATCTCTTGAACAGATTTTTCTTGCTGTTGAATAGACTCTTTTACCCTATCAGTTCGATCAGATGATCTTTGGGAAATTTGAGCCATGTCTTCTGCAGAAGCCGAGATTTCCTCACTACTCGCTGCAATTTCATCTGTAGACATAGATACCGTTTGAATTTGCTCAGATACTTGCTGTACTTTTTCTGTAATTGTTCCAAATACTTTTTCTGTATGCATTACTACTTGTGTACCTGCCTGTACCTCATTATCTACTTTCCCCATCATATCTACTGTATGGTTCGTTGTTCCCATAACTTGAGTAATAAGATTCTCAATTTGTTTTGCAGAATCACTAGATTGTTCTGCTAATTTCCGCACTTCATCTGCCACAATTGCAAATCCTCTACCACTTTCTCCAGCACGCGCAGCCTCAATTGCGGCGTTTAATGCTAATAAGTTAATCTGAGAGGTAATGCCTTGCATAACATCAATGATTTTAACAATTTCTTCTGATTGTTCTTTCATAGTCTCTACTTGTTTAACACCACTATGTACCGAATTTTGGATTGTATCCATCTGTTGAATCATTTGTTTCATTAATTTGTTACCACTCTCTGCATCTAATGCTGATTGAGCAGACAATTCATTTACAGAGGATGATGTATTGACTATACTCTGCATTCCTTGTGTCAACTCTTCCATCGCACCCGCAGTTTGTTCCATTGCTTGCATTTGACTCTCTGCACCATTTGCAACTTCTTCAATATCCATAGTGATTTTCTTCGCTGCACTACTAGATACTTCTGATGCAGATGCTACTCCGTCTGCATGTTGGAATAAAAGCTGAATATTATTCTCTACTTCTTGCATATTTGTTCTTAGCCCTGCAATCATCTCGTTAAAATTACTTACTAATACACCTAATTCATCCTTAGCAGTATAATCACCATGTACGGTTAAATCTCCTTCTTTCGCACTTTCCATCATACGACTAACCGTTTGTAAAGGAGCAACTATAAGCTTGCTAATAATATAACTTACTATACATATAACGATTGTAGTAACTACTACAAGAATGATAAAGGTAATAACGGATCGATCAATCATTTTTTGAGAATCTTTAAACACTTGATCAGCTAAGTTTGAAACATACGATTCTAGATCCACTGCATAACCAGCCAACTCTATTCCCTTCGGTTTTAATTCCTTCTGAAATTCATTTACCATTTGTGGCTCGTTTGTTGCCTTCGCCTTTTCAAACAATTTTTTATATGTATCTTTATAACTTGGCAAAGATTTCTTCATCTTCTGAAACAGTTCATCCTCTTGCTTACTTAAATTAAAACCATCATCATATTCTTTTAATAAAGAATCATATTTTTTAAGATCCTTTTCAATATTATCAATTATCCCCTCTTTATTTGCCACTTCATTTTGTGATGCCGTAATTAATTCTAGTAAATTATATTCTAGTGAATTTTGTGTACGAAGCATTCCTTCTAATAAAATTGCAGAATATTGATAATCATCTACTACAACCTCTGTATCGTGCTTAATCTTATTAATAGAATTAATTGCTACACTGCTCATAATTATCATACCTAAAACTGCTAATGAAATAAGCGCTAATAATTTATATTTCACTTTTAAATTTTGTAAAAAATACATTTTTTCACCTTTATTCCTTCATATATAGATTTTTAGAATTTTATAGCTTATTATTTACAAAATCACAGTAAAAAGCAATGATAAATATTCCCAATATAAAACTTATTTTTCTATAAAAAAAAGTAGCATAATAGCTACTCCTTTTTTCTTTGTTTCTCATATTGTTCAAACGTATGAATTCTTTCAAAAATTGGTGGGTGCGTGTATAAGAAAAACTTCACTAACGCAGGCGGATTTACTTGGCTTAAACTTGTTTTTGATAAATATTGAAAAGTTTTCACACCAGATTTCCCGTCCTTCGTCATATTTAAAGCATATTGATCTGCCGCTCTTTCTTCTATACGTGAAACATAGTTTGTTGCTGGTTGTGCTGCAAAAGAGAGTACAGAAGAAATTAAGAAAAATAAAGGTAAAATGGAGAAACATGCTACTTTTGAAATTTGCAATGTATCTCCCCATTTGCGAATACACATATTTATAATACGACTAATTAAAAACATACCTATAAACGATAGCAATACATAACTTGCAACGCCAAAATATATATGCTTCATAACATAATGCCCCATTTCATGGGCCATGATAAATAAAATCTCTTTATCTTTTAACTGCTTAAGCGTTGTATCCCACATTACAATACGGGCGTTAGGGCCAATTCCTGTTACGTAAGCATTTAATGCATTCGTTTTTTCTGACATATTTACTTCATATACGTGTTTAGCAGGAATATCCGCTTTGTCTGCTATTGCTAAAATTTTCGTTTCTAATTCTTTATTTTTCAGCGTCGAAAAGTCGTTATACAGTGGGTCGATAACGACAGGCTGTATGAATGTTAAAAAGATTGTAAATGGAACAGAGAGCGCCCACCCTGCTAGCCACCATCTCTTCGGAAATTTACGGATAAGCCATAATAGAACGGTAACTACGATTAACATAGTCGCATAACTTTCCCAAAAACCGATAACATGATCTTTAATCCAGCTTTGTGTGCTTTGCGTTGAAATGCCGTAATCAACGGACACTTTCCGGCCAATCCATTGCATCGGTAAGGCAAGCACTGTTGTCAGTAATGATAAATAAAAGAAATAAATCGCAACTTGCAAAACACTTATTTTAGTCGTTTCCTTCGACCATTTCTCAAACTTTCTTGAAATACCTAGCACAAGTACAAATAATAAAATAATCCATTCAAGAGGCGTCGCTAAAAAGTATAGTAAATTTTTCACGCGCGAATAATCTTGGCTTAGCGTAAGCTCTCTCGCACTCATAAACGTTTCTGGATCTGCACTTGTTCCTTTATACATGTCCGGAATAAGTTCATGATTCCATCCAAATAAATACCAATATATAAGTAACGCAAATCCAACGTACAAAAAAAGCGACCAACCAATAACCTTCCTCACGCTATTCCCTCCTCTATGCTGCCTGTCTATTATTATTGTAAGTTCGTACACGCTAAATTAGAACAAGCTTATTATGCGAATTGCTCGAGATCCTTTTATTTACATAAAAAAACTCTTCTACACAAGAAGAGTTTTACCTATCTTTAAACACTTTCTTTAGTTCATAATCCGGAATAAGGATCGCACGTACAAACCAACACGTACCCTACTTGCTTTTTAGATAACATAAAAAGCCTCTTTAAGGAAGTACATCTATTAATAAATTAAAATCTTGTAAAGAGAAAGAACTATATTTCATAATACCCTGTACAGCTAAAAGTAAAACAAGACCGATCACACACATATAATTAACGCTTTCTTCATTCTTTTTTTCAGTAACCACTCCACCACTTATACATAAAATCCCTAGCAAATGAAGCGCTAAATACATGAAAAAGTAAGCTTCCTCCCAGCGCAAAATAACATTCACTGTCGTTATTAACACTAGACTAAGTAAAATCAAATAAAAAAATTTATTTGATGATATCGTTTCATTCATATAATTTTATACATCCCTTTCAAATTTCGAATTAATGATGTTTCAAAGCTATAAAGTAAATGATTGTTTTTATACCATAAAACAAAAGGAAAGCCACCATTACTTTCTCGAATACTTTATGAATCCACATATACTTCTCTTCATTCTTTCTGAAGATGCGCTTCATCATTTCTTCTACAATTAGACCAAATATTAGTAAAACCCCGAACACAATAAGAAGAGAAATAATATTTTCTTTTAAATGAGTACTAGAAAATAAGTAATACTCTGGAAACACAATCGTATCTACTACAGGTTGAAGCCAATGACAAACGCTTTTATCACACATATCTGTAATAGACGTGGAATCTATAATGTCTTTTAATATTTTTTCAACAGTCTTCTTCATCTCATTTACTCCCCACTACATCTGAAAAGCTCTTTTCCTGCTCTGCATATATAACTGGCACTTCTTTACTCCAATATTTGCGATTAACAAATAAAAAGATAAGTACTAAGTTTAATCCTGTTATAAAAATAATAAGTCCAGGAAAGAATGTCGTATAATTTGAGAAATCGGCAAAACTCATAATTTTTTCTCTACTTATTAAAAAAGACGCCCCCATTACAAATGCATTGTTTAACATATGTATTGCAATTGGCATGAGTAAACTTTTCGTACGAATATATATGAGCGACAATACGATGCTGAATATGGCTGCACCGAGGAAATCAACATGTAACAACGCAAACAATATTGCTACAACGATGGTCGCTATGCTCGTTCCCCATTTTGTTGCAAAACGTTGAAGTAAAAATCCGCGAAAAACAAACTCCCCGATAATTGGTGCGATGAATACGATCCTAATGACTTGATATACATATCCGCCAGTACTATCTATAATCGGTTCATGCAATGCATTCATAATAAAGTCCGGTGTAATCCATGCAAAACTATACATATACAAAATAAGATACCCGTAACTAAACATGCACAACATAACCGTAATGTATAAAACTTGCACCAAGTTAAATGTTTCATTTTTATTAACAAACAATGAAAATGAAATGCGATGCTTTCTATACTCATAAAAAATCCATACGATCGGAAGGATATAGAATATAAGGATATTTATAAAAGAAGAATTTTGTATATGAAATATACTTGTTAGCAAATCGCCACTACTTCTCGCTATTAAAATTAATAGTGCAAATACAATTAAAAAATATCTAGCTCGCATCACTTGAAACGGATTCACACTCATCTCCTCCCCTATGTTACTTTTATCATATCATTTGATTCTTAATTTTTTGAGAAAGAAAACCTTAAAATTCCCTTAAAAATTCCATAAGTTACAAAATGATGATATGATATTCGAGAAAATTAGGAGGGATTTTTATGTACCAAGCAAATATTTTACTTGTTGATGATGAAACAGCAATTTTACAATTACTAACTACCATTCTTGAAAAAGAAGGTTTTTCTCATATTACAACTGCAACATCAGCTGAAATAGCTTTATCTCTAACTAAGCAAAACAATTACGATTTAATTATTTTAGATGTAATGCTTCCTGGACAATCCGGTTTTGATATTTGTCCAATCATTCGCCAACAAACAGATTGTCCAATTTTCTTCCTATCAGCAAAAGCATCTGATTTAGATAAAATATCCGGATTTTCATACGGTGCGGATGATTATATTACGAAGCCCTTTAATCCATTAGAAGTAGTAGCACGTATGAAAGCACAGCTTCGGAGACATATGAAACAAACCGTACCACACGAACAAAAATCACACTCGATTTCATTTGGCAGATTTGAAATTGATCAGCACTCTGCAGAACTGACAGTGGATGGTCACATTGTCGAATGTTCCGCTCAACTCTTTCAACTACTACTCTTCTTTTGCGAGAATCCGAACTACGTATTTTCGAAAGAGGAAATATACGAAAAAGTTTGGGGAGCACCTGCCTATAATGGCGATGACAACACTGTTATGGTCCACATTCGAAAACTACGTGAAAAAATTGAACACGATCCAAGTAAACCAGAATATATAAAAACCGTTCGCGGGCTTGGTTATAAGTTCGTTACAAAGTAGGGTGACGATATGAATTTTAATAAACGACTTATTATTCAATTTATCATGCAACACGTTTTTGTTTTAGTTACATTACTTATCGCTGTAGTTGCTGCTTTTACTTATTTAATTTTTCTTCTTACTAGTACTTTATACGAACCTAATATTCCAGATTCTGATAGTTTTACAATTTCAAGATACATCTCTTCAGAAGATGGGCATATTTCGTTGCAATCTGAAGTGCAAGATTTAATAAAGGAGAAAAATGATTGGCTCCAAGTTGTAGATGAAAACGGAAAAATCCTCTACCACTTTAATACACCAAATGATGTTCCGAATGCTTATACGAAGACATCTTTAGTCGCATATATACAACATCATATCGAAAGTAATTATAAATTTACATATTGGGAAATTGAATTAGAAGAAAAGAAAGTACTTGTTATTTATGGTGGTATGTTAAAAAGCAATGCGTTACTGACAGCAATTCAAAAGGAGCACTCCTCTTTAACGATGGATTCATTCACATTAACAGATCAAGAAAAACAATTACTGTCTAAAGAAAAAGCAGCACTTCAAATATTTAATCAAAATGGTGAAGAGGTTTTTGCCTATCCAACTGGAAAGAAAAAAACATTTTCAGCAATACAAATCGCCCTTAATGAAAAAGAACCGTGGAATCATAAAGAAAACACATCTAGCTTTTACGATACAAATAGTGGCAACCTACTCGTTGTAACTGCGAAAAATGAGCACTACTATCCAGATGACGAAATTGAAGATGTATTTACTAAGAAGTTTCTCATCGGATGCGGATTAATCCTTCTTATCGTATTTGTTTATTTAGTCATTCTTTCTATTTGGTACGGTAATAAATTCGGGAAACCGTTATTACATGCGATGCGCTGGCTTAAAAATATCGCTGGCGGAAAGTATGAAGAACCTATTAGTAAAAAAGGAAAACCTGTCAGGTTCCGGCGATCTGGTAAAGAAAAATGGTCATTCCGTTTGTTTAGAGATGTGACAAGTTCACTAGAACACCTTTCTATTACACTCAAAAAAAATGATGCGATGAGGCAAGTACTTCAGCAAACACGAGAAGAATGGATTACCGGTCTAACGCACGACTTAAAAACACCACTTAGCTCTATATATGGATACGCATTATTACTCGAATCGAATCAATATAACTGGACTGATCGTGATATTCAACAATTTGGTAGTGTTATGAAAGAGAAATCTCAATATATGACGACATTAATTGATGATTTAAGCTTAACGTATCAATTAAAAAATAACAGCCTTCCTGTACAGCACGTAAACGTTGAAATCAATCAGTTCGTCCAAAAAGTATTATTGCAATTTATTAATAATCCAACACTTCAAAATCAAAATATTGAATTCGTACCGAGCTCAAATAAAATTCAATATTTCATTGAAGAAAAATGGTTCCAGCGTATTATCGAAAACTTACTCGTAAATGCTGTAAAACATAATAACGAAACAACTACTGTCATCGTAAAATTATCACAAAACGCTAATTCCTTTACACTCTCCATTTCAGATGACGGAAAAGGAATGGATGAAAAAACGAAAGAACTTCTATTTGAACGATATTACCGCGGAACAAACACAGAAGAAAGCAACATCGGAACTGGACTTGGCCTAGCCATTACAAAACAGCTCGTTCATGCTCATAACGGGACAATTTCCGTTGATAGTGCACTCGGAAAAGGAACGACGATTATTCTTGTATTTCCGTTTCGTTCGTAGGAAAGACGCTATGTGGCGTCTTTTTTTCTTTTCTGGGAGAGTTTTTCGGTAATTGAAATTATGTGGATCGTTTTTTTGAGGTGTTTTAGCGGTATATGAAATTATATCGGCGCAACTCGAATTATATCAGCGATTTTCTAGATATATCGACTTACCGACAATACTAACCTACTTCCTCTACTACTATACAAATTAAAAATAACCCTTCATAACTCACTATGAAAGGTCACTCCATATTTCAGCTATTTCCCTACTAACACAAACACATTCTCATCAGGTGCTTCCATTACTGCAACATGTCCTGATTCTGTTGGAAATGGTTCGCGAATCCATTTTACATCTTTATTATCTTTTAAACTTTCATACGTTTGTTGTACATCTTCTACTAATACTTCGACTTCCGTAAAATTAATATCCGGATGATTGCTTATTACTAACTCCGAACTTTTCTCATCTGGAAACTTCAATCCTATTAACGTCCAAATAACCCCTTCTTCTAATTCTCTTTCTATCATCCAGTTTTGCTTCATTCCCATTTCTTTATAAAAAGAAACTGATCTTTCTATATCCTTCGTATGTATAGATACACATTCTAGTTTTTTGAACATTTTCCTATTTCCCCTTTATGAAAAAGCGAACCATCTCCCAATGATTCGCTCTTACCCTATTATTTTTTCTTCACCGGTATCCAAAGCTCTACTTGCGCAAACTCACTCTTATCTTCGTGGCAACGCTCATCGTATAATTCAAACTCTGTAACGCCGCAATGTTCATAGCCTGAATGCGGGAACCATTCTGAGAATACTGCATTCCACGTTTGGTGAATAGACGATACCATTTCTTCATGAGGAACTTTCGGCGTTGTAAATACTGCATATGTTGCTGCCGGGAAAGTACGCTTTGCAATTTCATTTGGTACATTTTCAAAGTCTGTAACTTCCATTCCGATAATATAAGTGAAGTCCCCTGTTTCTAAATTAAAATCAGTACATAATCCAAGCTCTACCCATTGGCTCGTATCTTTACGATTCGGAATTGTTGTCCCAAGATCTTTTTGTAAATATTCTTGCCAAAATGCTGGAATGTCTTGATGGTTTTTCCCTTCTTTACTTGTCGTCTTCAATTCATAACCCGCCACTAAAAATTCTGGTTTATTTACAATACGATATTCCATTTGTATGCCCCCTAAATACGGATTTAATTTTCTTTGCTTTACATTCACTCTGTAATACATCGGTGTTTCGATTTCTTGTTTTCGATATTCACTCGGTGTCATTTGAAATAATTTTTTAAAGGCTCTCGTGAACGTTTCGTGAGATTGAAAGCCATGTTCAAACGCGATATCAATAACTTTTTCATCCGTATGAGAAAGTTGATAAGCTGCCCGGGCTAACCTCCTCTTTCGAACATACTCCATTACTGTATCACCTACTAATGCCTGAAATACACGATGAAAATGCGACTCAGAAAAACCTGCAATGCGAGCTAAATTACGCAGCGTTTGTTTTTCCATTACATCTTCCTCAATATAATCAATTGACCTTTGAATTTGTGTTTCATAGCTTTCCATCTCTGTTCACCCGCCTTATATGTATTATGATAAAAGAGAACGCAATCCAATTCTTGACGTTTTTTACTATAATTCCATAAAAAATTGTAACTTTTTTATATGTATTTCGTTGTTATGTATGAAGGAAGGGAAATTAGTGAAACGCAAACAATCATTAGAAGACATTTATTCAGATCATATGCATGATTTATTTCGCTATCTTCTCTCCCTAACCGGAGATTCTCACTGTGCGGAAGATCTCATGCAAGAAACCTTTTATCGCATGCTCGTCCATATTGATTATTACAAAGGCGAAGAAATTAGGCCGTGGTTATTTACAATTGCCTACAACGCCTTTATCGATTGGTATCGAAAAGAGAAAAAATATAAAACAACTACAGTGGAAGAATTCCATTTACCAAACGTACCAAGTACAGAACATGAGTATTTCGTAAAACATGAGATTGCTAGTTGGTTAGATAGTTTATCTTCTCTTCCCCTTAAAAGACGAAATGTCCTGCTACTACGAGATTACTATGGATTCTCCTATAAGGAAATAGCAGAAATGACTGGTCTCTCATTAGCGAAAGTGAAAATTGAATTACACAGGGGACGAAAAGAAATGAAAAACATAAAGGAGTGATACAGATGGGATGTGCAGAATTTAAAACACTATGGGAGAAGTATGAAAATGGAACGCTCACGCATGATGAACAAGAACTGTTAGAAAGTCATATTGAGTCATGTGAAGAGTGTGAAGCTTACTTAGATGAGCTGTTAACAAAAACAGAACCAATTAAGAAAAAGTTACCTCCAAAAGATCTTAAAGTTCCTTTTTGGAGGATTAAGTGGAAACATCGTTTACAAACGTTTGGTTTTATATTATCAATTTGCATCGTTATCTATATAATCGGCGGGGTATTATCAGCCTTTTATTTTCAAGCTAATAATGATAAAAGGCTAGAAGAAATTAGAGAGGTTCCTTCGCTTGCACTTGAAGCAACGATCCCAAATAGCCGTGTTATGGGGGGCGGAACAAGTGTAGAAGCTTTTTTCCGTACGAATAGCCAATTTGATTTAGTACGAACCGTCGGTAAAAAAGAAATGCCCCTCGGTACAATAGAAACAAAAAGCTTCTTATCATCTGTAGATGTTACGAAGCGAACTTGGATGAATCCGTTCTATCAACCAAAACTCTTCTTTGTTCACCCAAAAACAGAGCAGGGTGATTATTTAAAGGATTCATCAAAAAAAGTATGGGATACACTTGCAAAAGTACATGATGGAACCGTTGCAGAAGTAGCAATTTCTTTTGATAAAGCTTACACTTTAAAAGAATTAGAACCGCTTTTATATAGCATATTTGAAGCACAAGAACTCCCTCCAACTCCTGTATGGTACGCTTTAGATACAGGACAAGAAAGAAAAAATGTAGATGACTATATCCTACATGGCGGAGAAGCTATAGGATTTCCAGAACATGTAAGATTCCTCGATAATGAAACTGACGGGCAGAAAACGCAAGAAGACAAAGTAACCGAAATGATGCGCGTCCTTTCTATCCATAAAAAAACGGTAAGCAAAATAGCAGCGCTTTCTAAGAAAGAACTAAACTTAGATAAACGTTATCAATATGTAAAAGATAACGGTGTAAAAGTATACGGAATTGTTATTACTGGCCCGTCGAAAGAGTTATTAAAATTACAAAACTCCCCGCACATACGTTATGCGACTCTTGGAGATATTGAGATTTGGAATTGGTTTGATAATTAATAAAAAAGTCGCTAAGAAATTAGTAACATCCTACTTTCTTAGCGACTCTTTCAATATAGTACAAACTGCATATATATTTTATATTTCCCTAACCGAATCCGTAAATAAAGCATGGAATACGTTAACTTCTCCCATACGTAAACATTCCGTTTCAATATCAGATATTGCCGTTCTAGCAACCTCACGCTCTACTCTTACAAATCCTTTTGTATTCATTCGTTTTTCAAATTCACAAATGGCATCCATTTCTACATCGATTGTTTCAAAAGTCCATTCCCTTACATCTTCATCATATGTTGTTTTTAATACGTAGTAATAATAATATTTATCAAGTAAGCTAACAAAAACTCCTAAGTCAAGACGCTCACCTCTTGATTTTCGTATCCAATCAATATCATCATTTAACATCGGTTCTCTTCCATTTAACAACACGTTATATTCTAAACAATTATATAGGTTTAAATCTGTACAATCTGATACATGGTAATCACAAAATGTTGACTCGATTAAAGACAAAACTTCCTTTTGAGAACTTTCGTTTTCTATAAATGTTTCTTTTAGCTCTACAAATCGTTTATGCTCTTTAGATTCTTCGTACAATTCTTCTTCTTTCATAATATTTTTTGGAAAGAATTTGTAAACTATTTCTTTTAATTCATTCATCATTTCAGACTTCGCCGTTTTAGCCATTTTGTAAATCCCCCTATAAAAAAAGAATTCTCACTGCAATAAAGAATCATACCCCAAATATGTTATTAATTAACAAATATATTATATTAAAATAAACAATATGATTCAATTCTGTTTTTTTAAAATTTTTCTGTTATAATGTCTAATTCCGAACATTAAATGTATCATAATATAATAATTACAACAAAAAACGACAAAATTCTTTAAATTAACTTAAAAAATATAAAAATCTATATATAAAGACCGAAAGATTTTAAAGCGTCTATTAAAAATATTTATTATTTTTTACACATTAAAAATTAGTACTTTTTTCACAAATTATTATCAATGGAAAACTTTACGAATTTTATTTTTTTACCATAAAAGGTATTTTTATGATAAAATGAAATAGTATCGTAAAAATGTAACACATTTCTATACGAACAACCCTTTAAAAGAAAAAGGTGTCATCATAATTGATGACACCTTTTTCTTTTAAATCAATTTCACATACATCCCTCTGGCCGCTTTTTCATAAGCTATATCTCTCATCTGTCTTATGTTTCCTGACACAACAGATGCTGGAATAACTTCCTCTTCACGAAGTAACGGCGGATCAATAAGACGCACTTTATTTTTCTGATGTAAATCATAATCGTTTCTATCTTCTTTTACTTTTACATTTGGATGAACTTTGCTTAATAAAGCTTCTACTTCGGGGTCATTACATTGCTGCAATTTCGAAATAAGCTCATCATCTTCAAGAAGAAAATCATCTGCATGAATAATCCTTTTATGAAGAGCTACCTTTAACGTTTTTGCTAACATATCATTTCCGTAAATATTCATTGGTTCCATCAAGAAATCGATTACTTCTTTGTAATACGTTTCTGTAAACCATTCAGCTATTTCGATACTTTGAAGAACCATTTTCCCCTCTACTTCGATGACATCCTCTAAAAAACTGTGAACTTCTTCTAAAGAAATATACCCATATGTATACATATCTCGTAACGTATAATCCACTCGATCTGCGCATAATTCGGGCGCTGACCTTTCCAGTAACGTCCACTTCGAATCATCTAATAAAATATCTTCATAGTTATAACCATGCCTCGCAAGGATCGCTGGAATTTCTGAGTTGTTCACAACAGAACTAAATATCTCTTCATGATAACTTTCATCTTCATTATCAAAAACGTAATCAATCACGTGGGAAAAAGCAGTATGTGATACGTCATGTAGTAAACCAGCAATCTGTTCTTCTACTGAACCACCTAGTTTTTTCACTAATAACATAACACCCACTGAATGCTCAAAACGAGTTACATTCCATTTCTCGTTCATTAAGTAACTTGCGCCTGCTTGATGAATTCCCTTTAGTCTTTGCATAGGCTTACTTAAAAATAATTCTTCTAGCACTGCATCCACTTCAAATTTTCCGTATAGTACATCTGATATGATCACTTACAATCCCCCTTTTCAAGCAAAGTCTTTTTATATTATCTCTTTTTTGAAGAAGCGTAAATATACTATTCTGCAATTTGAATATAAATGTTTTGTTTTTATAAAAAAAGCAGGTTCTCTTATTCTTATCAAGTTCAATCATAAAAAGAAAATATTTTCACACCCCCTCTTTTTTGTTTTAATAGATTTATACATACATATTTATTAAAGAAAAAAGCAACGAATAGAGTCAATTAGAGACTGACTTACAATTATAATATGAAAGGTCGGATAACTATGGACAGTTATTTTCCAAAAGCGGGGAAGTTAATTGGCGGTATCATTATGCTTATTATCTTGCTTTCATCTCTTTGGCTTATATGGATTGGAGAAACGAACATTCGTTACAGCGGGGATCATAAGGGCACGATGCCTTTTTGGTACAAGTGGATCCCTGTTATTGTCGGTATACTCCTTGTCCGTTTCCTACCATTTCATCATAAAAACTATAATCCCCTTCAACAATTTGAACCAAGGCGCATCATAATTCAAACTGCTATCTTATTCTTAAGTGGCTCCCTCTTCACGATTTGTCTTCTCACCACGAACTTTGAAGGAATGGCATTACAATTGTGGTTTATGATATTTAAAATTATTTTATTATTATTCACTCCATTAATGCTGCTTTTGTTTTATAAAAAAGAACGACCAAAGCAAGTAAAATCAACAGGGGATATTAGATGGTATCAGTTTACACCACTTATTGTCATTATAATCTGGGGTTACTTCAACTTCTTTTCTATATTCTCTACACCATTTGTTTCAATGAAAATGGAACCCACGATTTTAATCTCCATTTTACTTGTAGGGTTTCTTATAAATAGTGTACTTGAAGAGATTTTTTATAGAGTTTGGTTGCAAACACGTTTGGAATTATTACTAGGTACTTGGCCGGCTATTCTTCTTACATCATTGTTATGGGCAAGCTGGCATATCGCATTACATGGCTCTGGTCATTGGGATATTGATACAGCTACGGTCATTGTGAACCTTGGTATCGTAGGTCTATTCCTTGGATATTTGTGGGCGCGTTATCGTAAGGTATGGGTAATTATTATTGTTCATGGATTAATTAATGCACATCCACAACAACTAATTGAGATTATATTTAAGTAAAGAGCGCGATTGAGAAATAAAAAATAAAAGGGATTATACATGATTAATATGTATAATCCCTTTTATTTAACCTTATTCAAACGTAACTTCTACCTGCACAATCTCCGACCTACTACCAAGTCTAAGCGGTGGTCCCCAAAATCCAAATCCAGAAGAAACAATTGCGTGGAACGCGCCTTTTTGTGCGTATCCCCAGTCTAGCTCGTACATTCTTCTCGTTACAATATGATTGGGCGCCATTTGTCCGCGGTGCGTATGACCGGATAATAATAAATCTACACCAGCATCTGCTGCTTGTTTCAACTCAAATGGCTGGTGATCCATTGCGATAACAGGCATCGATTTATCCACTGTACTCATAAGTTTTTCAAAGCTTTGGCGATCTCGCTCTGTTTTATCTCTTCTTCCAACGAGATAAAAGTCATCTTCAATTGTAATCACTTCATCTAAAAGAATACGAATATCAATCTTATCCATCTCTTGTAAAAACTCTGGAACCGCTCTGCCGTAGTATTCATGGTTTCCTAATACGCCATATACACCTAATGGTGCTTTCATTTGTTTCATGATTGGTCCCATATTCTTTTGAATGAACACACCTGGATGATCATCGATAATATCACCTGGCAGCAAAATAATATCAGGTTCCATCTCATTTACATGACGAACAAGTCTTTTTAAATGCGAAACGCCAGACAGTTTACCGAAATGCATATCAGAAGCCATCGCAATACGTAAACTTTTACGCCCCTCTACCTTTTTCGGTATGTGCACCTCGTACTTTCTTACTACCGGACTATACGCATTAAATACTCCATACGCAAAGATAAAGATAAATGTAGCTATCGCAGCCGCCCCTGTCCAAATAATTGCCGCTTCTTTCTCTACTGAAAACTGTAAAAGAAAGACCATAATATCAGCTAATGGCAACAACATAAGCGCATATTGTATGACCGCAAACCAAATCGAACCTATCGTTCGCAGAAATGGCAGAAACTTAAACACTTGCACGAGGATGTACGCATATGAAATAAATGCGACTATGAAAGCATAATATCCCCAAGATTCCCAGCCAAATACCGCATGAAGCCAAACCCATCCGTTCCAGCCGATGTAAAACATAAGTAGTGTGTATATAATTAATATGGTAAATATATTGAGATAACGAAGATTCTTCACAGCCAGCCTCCTTATTGATTTCTTCTATTATAACTTGTTATGCACTTATAACGTAAATATTAAGCACTTCAATCTTCCCAATAAAAACATTGATAAACATATCGTCTTAAAATTTTTAGGAACGGCTGTAATCGGCATTTTAGAGTCTTACGTGTTGGATGAAATTCTATTATCTTTATCCTTCAAAACTCACCTATGCAATTATGCATATACATCTATTCCGTTTTATTTTTATGTTACGATATAAATACAATACGACATATATCGACAAAGATAAAAGGAAGTGATTGTATGAAATGTTCTAAAACATACTTAAAATGTTTAGCATTATCCGCTGTTTTTGCTAGTAGCGCTGTAACTCTTTCAACACCTGCTGCTTATGCTCAAACAACATCACAAGTTGTAACAGATATCGGACAAAACGCAAAAACACATACGAGCTATAATACATTTAATAATGATCAAGCTGATAATATGACAATGTCTTTAAAGGTAACTTTTATCGATGATCCAAGCGCTGATAAACAGATTGCCGTTATTAATACAACTGGTAGTTTTCTAAAAGCAAATCCTACTATAAGTGATGCACCTATTGATAACTACCCAATCCCTGGTGCTAGTGCAACATTACGTTATCCTTCACAATATAATGTTGCATTTAACCTTCAAGATAACAGCGCTCGTTTCTTTAACGTAGCACCTACAAATGCTGTAGAAGAAACGACTGTAACATCTAGTGTATCTTATCAACTTGGTGGTTCTGTTAAAGCTTCTGTAACGCCCAATGGCCCTAGCGGTGAGGCTGGTGCAACTGGTCAAGTCACTTGGTCTGACTCTGTAAGCTATAAACAAACTAGTTATAAAACAAATTTAATTGACCAAACAAACAAAAACGTAAAATGGAACGTATTCTTTAACGGATATAACAATCAAAACTGGGGTATTTACACACGTGATTCTTATCATTCTTTATATGGAAACCAACTGTTCATGTACTCTCGCACATACCTATATGAATCTGATGCAAAAGGTAATTTAATACCGATGGATCAACTTCCAGCATTAACAAATAGCGGTTTCTCTCCTGGTATGATCGCTGTTGTTATCTCTGAAAAAAATACAGATCAATCTAACTTACAAGTCGCTTATACAAAACACGCCGACGACTACCAACTTCGTCCAGGCTTCACATTTGGAACTGCAAACTGGGTTGGAAACAACGTAAAAGACGTTGATCAAAAAACATTTAATAAATTGTTCACACTAGATTGGAAGAATAAAAAGTTGGTAGAGAAAAAATAAAGTAAAACTTTAATGGGTGGGGGGCTTCATCCCCCACTCATTATTTTATTAGTTAAATCAATCGGGTATTAACTGGTATTTTAAAATTTCACATGTTATATTGTGATGCACATTTTGGAATTAATGCAGCAAAATATATAAAGATTATAAAAAATGCACTCAATAATTTAGGTACATTTTTTATTTCATGTTTTATCGTTTTTTATTTTAATTCATAATATTCTTCAATATCATCATCAAACTCATCCCATGCTAAAGACATAATTGGATATGCATCCTTTGACGGTACCTCTATATTTTTATATACAAGGCGAATACGTTCTTTTGGATAACTCTTTTTCTTTAATGGAAACACTTCTATGTACTGAAATCCTTTTTGAAAATATTGATTTAATCCTTCTTTCATTCCCATCGTGAGAATTTCATCTTTATCAGGAATATTTCGTCCAATCCAGTCACATAACATCAATACTGGATATGCATTTCCAGCATACTCATTCACACCCACGACTTTTAGTATAATGTGCTGCTCACTTAATAACCGATACGTAATTACATCTCCAATTTCCAGCTCAGTTTTTAGAATTACTCTTCTTTTTACCTTTTTCGGTTTTTGGAAAGGTGAAACTAAATTCTTTTTTAATTTCTCCAAAACAAGCTCTCTTTTCTTCTTTAATTCCGGTTCTCTCCACCATCGTTTTAAATCTGATTTACTTTCAATAATACAAATGGCTTTTTCCTTAACTTGAGGATTCAATCTTCCTAGTTCCCATTGAATTGCAGCCAACGCTAGCCAAAAAATATTTTCTTCATGTTTTCGTAAAGATGAAATATATGTATTCACCATCATCTCAGTAGCTTCTTCTGAGCTATAGCCTTCACTAATCAAATCTTGGAAATCAAACTTTATATCTTCAGATAGATTATCTTCAAAAATACCTACTCCTGATACATACATTCGGCACCTCTACTCACTAGATTTATAGTAAATCAAATTCACCTTCCAATACTCGAATCTTTTATTTACTAAGCAGTAAATTTACCACATTACCTCAATTAACTTCATCCATGTTTCCAAACACTCTAATACATTCAGCCTTCTTTCCATAGTACTATTTCAACATTATACTCATTTTTTTAAATTGATAGGCTTCAACAATAGACTTAAAACTTATTAATTCTTTACATACAATATCTTTCATATATATCAAAAACCTCTCGTTTATTCTAAACATAAAAAATAAGCATCAAACTTCCTTAATATTAATAAGTTTGATGCTTACTCACAATTATTATTTAAAATATTTTTATCAAACCGTAGATAAACGATGTGGATCACAGAAAGTTTCTGTATCAATCTCGTTTTCCAGCCAAAGGTCAAAGAGCGCACTAATATCTCCATCTCCTTGTTCCATCATATACTCTTTTTCTGCTTGATGAATAGGTAATAACCAAAATAAATCAAGCTCTTTTTCTTCAAAAAACTCCATTAGCTCTGGAGACTCTCCTGCCTCAATAACTGCCGGGCTTACTAAAAGCACATTCATTGAAAAATCAGATTTAGCATCCGCATTAGAAATTGTATCCCCATAATCAAACGAGGTTTCATCTATAAATGGATAATGTGCTAATCCAGCAAGCAAATCAATTATTTCATCATTTTGATTTGTATTTAACCAAATTAATTCTCCTTTAGCACCATTAGTCATATATTCAGCTGACATCCCTAATGTTACATATGTCCATACTGGCCTATCTTCATTTTTCGGGAATTCTAAAACGTATAGCATTCCTTTTTTTAGAGCGGTATTATCTAATTCTACTTTTTTAGCTCCTCTTTCACCCCAGGTATATTCAAGAATCTGACTAGGCTCTCCAAAATGTTCATAGTATTTTTTTCTGAATGTCACTTAATTTATTTTTTCGAAAAAAATTCATTTATGCTCTACAACCCTCTTTCTACTATACAACCTTGTTATTAAAGATAGATTTCTTCTTTCCAACTACTGGATTTAGATTGAACTACTATTAGATTTTCACTTTCCCATTTTAAGGTACCCAAAAATCTTGCATACACCATTTCATTTCCTACCTCTTCCACCAATAGTTGATCTCGAATCTTTAATCCCTTTTCATCATACACTTCACATCGTAGTTGGAAACCTTTAACACGATGAATTCCTTTTAATATCGCTATCTTCTTACGGCTTGGGCTTTTCTTAGGTGTCTTCCCAACTAAAAATATTCCTTCATAGTTTTGCTTCACAATTTCATCTAAAGATTCCTCTATATACCCTTTAACAACAGATGATGAAAGAGTAGAGTTTTCTTCAAGTCCAGGGACAACATATTGGCGTACTAATTTGCAAAACTCTTTGTATTTCTCTTCAACTGAATTTAATGCTAAAAAGTCCATAAAATCATATGGAACATATATACGAATTTCACCCAAAGCTCTATTCACTTCATATGAAATATCAGTGTTTTCGTTAGCTAAACAAAAGACAGTTACTTTTTCAATCTCTCTTAATCCCATCTCAAACTCGCTAACTTTCTTTGAGAAAATTAGCTCAAAAATTCTAATTTCATGTACAAGCAAATAATGTTTTTTAGGACGTTTTTTTTTCCAATCGTAAAACTTTACTTCAAGCAATATAATCCCCCTTACATTTACCATAGTATCCGGTCACTATGATACCTTTTATTAAACTATACTCCTTTTTCATTCTACCTTATCTATATTTTTAATATGCTCTACTCACAACGCACGCTGTGACGTAACAGCCATAAATACATCACTTCTCTCACCTGGTGCTATATACACTCCTTCTGCATCTAAATACTCAATGGAAAAGGCTGCTAGCTCATACGCCATTTCTTGATCGCATTCAAAAAGTGGATTTATAAAAACCTCACTTCCTGTAATCTTTTGTAAATCTTTCAAACAGTTAGACTTACTTCTTGCATAATCAGCCACATTCTCATTAGCCCAAGACCACATCCAACTGTTACTCTTTTCAGACCAAGACCCTATAAAAACAACACTAAATTCAAGTAACACTTGACCATTTTTTTAAACTGTAATATACATCGATCTTGATCATACCAATACTCATCAAAGTTATAGATATTATAATCTAAAATAAATTTTTGCTGTTTACTTTCTAATTTGTCATAACACATAACAAGATAATTCTCGAATTGTTCATCCGTCATTGCCAATTATCACACGCTTCCTTCCTTCAAGATCCTCGCTACAAACAATATATCTTACTCTCTCAAAACCTATATAAAGTAAAACTTTAATCAGCCCTTACCAATTGGGCTTTTACAGGCAGCCCGCCCCCCCACATATCATATACGTTTCTACCACTAAGCTATCTTAATATATACAAAGAAACAAGAGCTTATATAAGCTCTTGTTTCCATAAATAGTTTCTTTACTCAGTCCAATTTATTTTATCACGATAAATAAATTCAATATTACACAAATGCACCCCAACCATCTGTATATCCACCAAACTCTTCACCCAGTTTATTCAATTCCTTTTGCATCTCTACAATATCCTCATAAATTAAGAACATTTCTTTAGAACAAGTACATGTCCAATCTTCAAATTCTTCATTAAAATCTAATTCACAATTTAAGTCCAATGCTTGTAATCTACCAATTACTTTTTCTCCATTACCTTGATCAGGAATTGCAATAAAGAAATCTACTATGTGTTTTTTATTAAAATCTATCCCTTGCTTGTATAACATATTTAACACTTGTCCATCTTCATCTTTTGGGAATTTCATTATAATAACCTCCTATATACCATTAAAACTCTTATTTTTATGCGAATAATGCCTCTTATCCGTAAAGTTACCGAATTCTATCCCTTTACAGACACTAAAATCATCATCTACAACATTACTTTCTGTAAAAGAGAACCGCTTTAATCTACACAATATTGCTATAAAACTTATTGTAGTTACATCCCCACAACTAAAAATATTTAGGACCTCTAAATATTAAATAGCAGAAAAATCTTCAATACTATATTAGCACTCAAATCTACTATAATCCTCAAAATGAGTAACTAAATTTGTCTATCCTAGTTCCATATTAAAAAGAAAGTTTTCAAATAACTCCAATTCAAATTTATCCCTCGTCTTTAAATACTCTTTCTTTTTCTCAATGATTTGTTCTAACATCTCTTCTTTATTTAATAACAAGGCTAATCCAATAGCATTTTGTGCTCGAGCCCCATCAAATATTGTCCCTATTAATCCAGCCTCATCATCATCTCTTACACATAAATCAAATACATTTTCCACATCTACATACTTATCAATATATGGAATGAAGTATTCCTTAACTTCTTTTAAAATATCCATAGTAACAGGTAAAATATCTTCTTCCTTTTCAACACGCCACCTTTTTTGCTCCCTATGGACTAAATTCCCTAACTCAACCCCAATCGTATAGGTTTCCTTTTTCTCTTTAATTGTTAAACCTTCATCCCATTGATTTTTCATATTTTCTAATTCGTCAAACCGAATTCCCACATCCACCATCACATGAAAATCTTCTGGGTGATTGATAAAGGCTAAATGTATACTGATTTTTCCTTTATCAAATTTTTTCACCAGGTCTTGTTGTGTAATCCTAGTCTTATAACCGTCTTCTTTTAACTCTTCACCTAGACCTTGCAGTAGCTTTAATTTTAATTCTTTTTTGTTCATATAATTCCTTCCGTTCTCTATTTTGATTTATCCCACGAGGATTAGATACATGTCCCATCCTATATATAAAGAAAAAAAGAGCCTATATTCGCTCTTCCTTCATATACACATTTAACAAATGCATCTTTCTAACCACTAACTTTTCTGGTGATATATTAATAGCCTCTAAAAGCAAACTGAATATACATGTATGTACCAACACCATAAATAACAAAAGCAACTATAGTAATTAGCCAATTTTCACTATTTTTTTGTACATACTTCGAGCATGCCCAAATAAGAAGTAAAATAATTAATTGAATTGCAGTCACTTTTGAGACAGCAAATATAGTAGTTTCCGTAACAAATACTACCCATGTCCCGAACAACATCCGAATACAAAAAATAATCGCCCCAATACGTGTTTCAGTATATTGTTTATTTATATTTATAAAAAATATATCTTGCAACATAACAGTTAATGTTAATACAACTACTAAAGCCAAGATAGAAATGAATTCTAAAAATTCTATAAGCACTTTTAGTCTCCCTTTTGACATCATTTTATTATAATTTTCATTAAAGATTCTTACTATCATGTAACTAGGTCTACAAATACCCTCTCATTATCTATACAGTTTTCGCATACATAATATGAAAATAACAGCTAAGACCATAAATAATAAGTGCAATCATTGTAATATACCACTTTCCTCCGTACTTCTTTACACACTGCATAAGCCCCCAAAGGCAAAGTAATATAACTGATTGAACTGCTAAAATTTTTAATGTCCCCAATAGTGTGGCTATCATAGAATAGGTAATCCATATACTCAACAACGAACGTATAATTACAAACATAGCACCGATTTTCTGATAATAAAATAGTTTTATACTACCCACATAGTAATCTTGCAAAAGAATAATAGATGCTACTAAAATATTCAAAACCAAAATCATAATAAATCCCAAAAACTCTATCAACTCTAAATTCTCCTTCATAAATTTATTTACGATTTCCTATCGCATCAAAAGTTAACAATTCACTCCGGAATTTTACAAGTTACTTTTTCAAAAATACTAGCTAATATTCCAATAATCATCAAAGAGATTATTATTCATACATTCATTTTATTACTCAAGGACGACCTATTTAACAATCCAATTTTTTAGCGGACTTGAAATTTATCATCGATGTCCTCATCTTTACTAAAAAAAGCGTTACATACGAATCCCAACAAACAATCTCAAGTGTTGCTTGGGGATGCTGAATCTTTGGACTTGGTACCCAGAGTTCTTCGTTTCCATTTGCATAGGGTTCTACAAGCAAGTTATTAATATCAATGTTTATAGACTTATCAAAAGCAGATAGTACGCCCCAAATAAATTGAGGATTATATTTCTTTACGAGATCTGAGAGATCTTCACCTGCTATCCAAACTATTGGATGAGACATTTCAGGATAATCTCGTATAACTCTCTCTTCCTGAATTGTGGCAATCTCCAAATCTGTTATAAGCCAATTAAATTCTTTTTCCTTACCTTGAAATGAGTCAAAAACAGAAGCTAAAACTGTATGTTCAGATCCATGTAAAATGAAGTTCATACAATCCCTCCACTTAGTAATAAACGATACATATCCATCAACGGTTCTGTTGTAAAGTTTTTTGTAGACCCCTTGTCCTATCGCTAGCTTTCTTTTAACGAGGCGGCAAGGTTCACTTTGTGTCACAGGGCAATTTCTCCACCAGTTTCCTGTCAGTTACTAGGCGATTTGGCTCTCCTAAGTTGGACTTTCACCAATAAGCAGTGCCTAACTAAAAAGAAAGAAGAGTTGCTATGGACTCCTCTTCCTACTAAGCATTTCTTAATTTATTTCTCATCCTCTAATTCTTCTACATCATATGGTAATCCTTCATTCGCAATAAAAATGGGACCATTTGCTACATCAATACGAAGTGCCCATGGAGCTGCTAATCGCTTATAAACATTTCTCCAAAATACTTTCATACTTAAATATAAACTTCCTCTTTCCAACTACTGGATTTCGAATTAACTACAATTAAATTTTCGCTTTCCCATTTCAATGTGTCCAAAAATCGGCCATAAACCATTTCATTTCCTACCTCTTCAACTAGTAATTTATCTTTAATTTTCATTCCCTTTTCATCATATACCTCACATCGAAGTTGAAAACCTTGGACGCGGTGAATTCCTTTTAATATCGCTATCTTCTTACGGCTAGGACTTTTCTTAGGGGTTTTCCCTACCAAAAATATCCCTTCATAGTTTTGCTTTACTATTTCATCCAATGACTCTTCAATATACCCTCTTACAATATTTGGTGATAGATTTGAGTTTTCTTCAAGGACAGGTATTACATATTGGCGCACTAATTTACAAAACTCTTCATATTTTTCTTCAACTGAATTAAGTGTTAAAAAATCCATAAAATCATATGGGATAGATATATCAATTTGATTCATATCCACCATGACCTCACAGAAATCACCTTTATTAACCTTAGCTAAACAAAATACTTCTACAAATCCAATATCATTTAGTCCTAAATCAAATTCTCTTAACTTTCTAGAAAAAATCAATTCAAAAATTCTTATTTCATGAGCTTGTAATTTCTGTTTCTTCGATCTATTTTTACGCCAATCATAAAACACAACTTCTATCATTTGTTAGTATATCCTCCCTATTCTTACCACCAAGATTGTGGTCTTTTATGATTGTCTACAGCTATGCCTTTGACATCACTCTTTACCCCATTACCCCATGCATCCTATTCGTACGTCGCCACGAGGATTATATTTCTTTACGAGATTTGAGAGATCTTCAACTGCTATTTAGACTCTTCGCTTTTATTTTAAATTAGACCTCAATAAATTAATCTATTTAAATTTATTCATAGTGAGCTGCCGCCAATAACACCTGTGCAATAAAGCCCCATGATATATTTTTAGGCATCTCTTCACCTCTGTTTTGGTAGGATCCCTCACAATCATTTACCCATGCTTCCATTGATTCTAAGTAATCCTCTAACGTTATATTCTCCCACTCATCCTGATTTTCTTTGAAATCTTTTTGAAGATGAAACAAAAACTCTAATAATTTTTCTTTTGAATCTACATCACTAATTAACTCATAAACATCCATATCATTACTCCTTCCACATGCCCCTTATTTAGGGACTACATTCATTTCATTCCATCTCTAAATTCTTCCTGCACCGTCTTAAATTCTTGCTCATATTTCCTTATTTTTTCAGCATCTGTCTTCGAATTAAGGAAAGGTCTTTTTCTACCAATCATCATAATATCTTTTCCTTCTGTGGACTCCATACGTACATATGGTTTAAAAAATTCACATTCTGTATTTTGTAATACTACCGATAATTTAGCGTATTCTTCCATAGGGAATTGATTAGATACATTTAATTTCTTAAGTCTTTTCAAATTCATTAATGGCTCTAAAGAACGATCTTGAACTTTAATATTCATTAAAGTTAACTCATTTAATCGTACTAAATCACCAATTGGCTCCAGCGTTTTTACATTAAGTGCTTTTGTTATCCCGCCGCCTAAATAAAGACCGCCTAAGTTCTCTCCATCTTTCATTGGTGTTAAGTCTTCTAATTTTGAAAAGTCTTCTATTAATAGATAAGAAAGATTTTTATTATAGCTCAAATCCCATAAATCAGTATTTTTAGTATTCCAACACAAATATACTTCCCTAAGATTAGACATCATCTGTAGAATCGATAAATTTTCTACTCTCATTTTATAAACATATAGTAATTCAGGATTAACATGCGTCATAATGTTATCAAATTGCTCCTGATTCACTGCAAAAACCCATAATTCCTTAATTTTCAACTTACCTAAAAGCTCTATATTCTTTGTTTTACCGCTAATAGCTATCTCTTGTACATCTTCATTTATTCCAGCCAAATCTTTAAGAATGCGTGGCTGTTCACCTATTGGAAACATTAAATTCTCTCCTTCACAGACTATTTACATCCAGCATCCCTTCAGTCTTTCCTGAAGGGAAAAAACTAACAATTGTTAAAAGTGCACTATCATATTGGACCTTCTCGAATGTAAAATCCATAATACACCTTCTTTTCTCTCAAGGTCATAATTATTTTATTCCCATTTCATCTTATTATTTTCATTTAATACTTCGATATGAGTATCTACTATATCCCCTCTTTCATATCAAAAACTTGTAAAATATCCTGTTCTAACTTTATTGCATTAAAATCAGACTTTGCCCTTTTACCCAATATCCTAATAGATTGAATAATGTTTTTGATTATTAATATTTTTCTCCCTGAATCATCTGCCAACAAAAATGTTTCATAATCAATCCTTAATCTAAAGTCTGCTACTTTACTCTTCTTTTTAAAAAGCTTTCTTTCTTTAAAGAAACCCGCAGCTTCATATTCCGGAGTTATTTTAACCACTATAGGAATTATAGATATTTTTTCTACCTCACTCCCATAATTATTATTATTTAATTTTTCAAGTTCACTGCTTATTTCTGAAATAATATTTATAAATTCTTCAGCAATGTCACCTTCTAATTCACCACTCAAAAAAAACCTCATAATCACTCATCCTTTTCAATTATTACTTTTATTTAGCGGGGGACGCTTTCTATCTGTTTCATATAATGGATTGATGGTGCCACTCTTTCTCCTACCTTATATATCTTTTTATAGGGATATACTTTTAAATTTTACGTAGAATATATCTTTCAGGCGGGCCGCTCCCCTGCTCAGCTTGAAAATATAATAATTTACTCGGTATGCATGAAATTAAACAAGGTAAACCACACCAAATAACTTTTTCTATTGCACATTCTAATCCCATAAAACTCCCATCAATTTCACTAATAAGGGACATTACGTAACAAGAATCCTTTGCTCCATATTTTTTTAATTGCGTTGATATTCCTTCAGCATACACCATATTTTTTGGGATAGATTCAAAATACATAGAATTTAAGATAGTGTCATGGTTATGCGCCAAACGCCCTAATGCCTTCACTCTTTTTTTAGGTGAAGTTAGTTCAAAAATAATTCTATCCTGGATTTTTTTTTGAAAAAAACTCCTAACTATGAGTTCTTCATATTCTTTATCCATGTATCTTTTATCCTCCTATATTCTTAAAGTTACCTTTTCTGAAAAATATAAGTGGTGCGACTGCCTATATATCTATTAATTAACTTTAGACATATCCGCTTCCATCTATTTCGTATAACAAGTTAATGCTGTCCCCACTATTATAGAAGTAATATGTTATTTAAAATAAAAAGTGCATCTCAAAAATTACCTGTTTAATTTTCGAGATGCACTGAATCTATACAACTTTATATTCCACTCATCATTAAAAAGAATATTAGCAATGAATTAATTTTATAATCCTAGAACGACATGTATAAAATATTACTACTTTCAATATTTGCATTGTCATTCCTTTATTGCAGACCAGCATAGTTTTCAACTAAAGCTTTCCTATACCTTTTTCCTCCATCACGAAAAATTTCTTTATGGTACTCCTCCGTTTCAATAAGAAAATCAGAAAGAGTCTTCCATATCATGGAATCAATCATCTGCTCTCTATAAATATCTTTTTCACTAATTAACAATGCCACTTCATTATGAACATCGATCACCAATAACACCTTTCCAGAAGAAAATAGTATATACAGTACATAATGATCACGCAGTGATAATCCGAACTCTTTTCCATCCTTTTCTTCCCGCCATGTGACTATATCCCAATATTCTTCTGATGATATATTCATATCAAACTTTGCTGCTTTTTTTACATCTTCATCATAACATCTACTCTTAGTCCAAAATAGAAAGGTTCGATATTGAAAGGTTTGTTTTGTACATATATATGCCGTACGCTCTCCTAAAACTTCGCCTATTTGTTTTAACGAATCAAGAAATTCATCTTCATCAAATTCATAGTCACTAAATAACAACACATATTTATCAAGATCACCTCTTACTACATACTCTGGTAAACTTTTTTCCATATCTACTATCTCGGCAATCCTTGTATAAACAGAACTATACTCGTTCTCGGTAAGCTGAAATAAGCTATCTATTTTTTTCAACCTTTTTCCCCTTTCCCTTTAACCTAAACTTAATAACGTACAACCCATACCTACTTCGCTCAGGTATCGACTTTACTTTTCTTTTTCAAAAATACTAGCTAAGAAGAAACTAATACCCAGAAAAATTACAATTAACGTGTTAATTATGTAACCAAAGAACGACATATATGAAGTAAAACTTACTAGAATTATATATATGAGACATACTACTAACACTATTACAGCTCGATAGTTTTTCCTTTTTAACATAAACACCGATGCAGCTATAATAAAAACAACATTATATATACCAATTATTATATGTGTCATCTCCATTTTACTAATCTATCCCCTTCTTTTCTTAGAATTAGTTTTTTTCGGTTTATAATCCGTATATCCTTTTTTATCCCCCGTATACTATCCATCTAACAAAACCACCGCGTATGAAGCACCGAGTTTCCCAACTTGACCTAATACACCAGTACCGAAAAAAGCGATTCTTCTTAAAGGGAAAGTTTGCTTATATATATTTACATAATCTTCATTTGGAAAACCCACATTAAAAATCAAAATTCCGAATTATAGGCATTTAAATCCCTAGCTTCTTTAAAGTAATTTCTAAATTTATCATCAATATTTATATCGTTACTTAATAACAACATCAAACTGGAATCCCAACAAACAATTTCAAGTTTTGCTTGAGGGTGCTGGATATTTGGACTTGGTACCCAGAGTCCTTCGTTTCCATTTGCATAGGGCTCTACAAGCAAATTATTAATATCAATGTTTATAGATTTATCAAACGCAGATAGTACACCCCAAATAAATTGAGGATTATATTTCTTTACGAGATTTGAAAGATCTTCACCTGCTATCCAAACTATTGGATACGACATTTTAGGATAATCTCGGATAAGTTTCTCTTCCTGATGTGCGACAATCTCCATGTCTGTTATAAGCCAATTAAACTCTTTTTCCCTACCTTGAAATGAGTCAAAAACGGAAGCTAAAACTGTATGTTTAGATCCATGTAAAATGAAGTTCATCCAATCCCTCCAACTAGTAACAATCGATAAGTTAGCCTTCTTGAACTTATTATGTGTAGATGATTAAACAAATACCAATGAATACTGTTACCATACACAATATAATAGTTGTTGCAGTATCTAGCAAAATGCTTACGGCTAGGAAAATTATTGATTTAAGAGCAAAAGAAGACCCTTTTTCTTTCCATTGCCGATAGATTTGTATCATTGCATAAATTAATGGAATCATACCACCTATAATCAGAATAATCCCTATTATTTCCTCCATGTTTCCCCTCCTTTTAAAGATTCGAATCAATAGATATAATATATAATTATACGTTCTCAAAATACATTCTTACATTTTTAGAGTTATTTTACATCTGCGAAACTCTTTAATCAATTAACAATATTTTATTATCCTCTTTGTTTATTTACTTTTCTTTGAACCAAAGAGGAACCCTCCCTACTCCAAATCCCGCCCCATGTAATAGCATTGTTTCTTATATTTTTTCCACCCCATTTAACGATTGATAAAATAAGACAAGGGCCTTTTTGGAATCATCGGTTAAACTTGCAATTTAGTTGAAGAAGGAACAAACTGATGATGCGGAAAAACGTAGTATATAGAAGACTATGTAAGGAGTTTGTCATATGATTGATAACAGAATTTCGAAAGATTATGATCATGAAATAGATGATTCTTTAAAAGAAATTACAGATACAACCATCTTACTTAATTTTCAAAAAGCGATTGTAAGTTTATATCCTCATCTAATACCAATTCATGCTTTTGCCTATGACGCATGGGATGATATTGTAATGCCATTGTTTTATGAGATGGTATATAAAACTTTTGCTTTTAAATACGGGATAGATATTAACTTTAAAGAAACTCATACCTATATGTTTTCACTTAATAGTTATAAAGGGATACATCACATCGAATGTGTTCCAAAGTGCACGACATTTAAGATTTATATTAACGAAGAATGGATTGAAATGGATAATAAAAGTTTGAAAGAAAATGTATTTGTATTTAAGTCATTTGGGGATGGATTACATTTTCTAACTGGTGGAATTGAAATTGAAGATGCTTATCGTGTAGGATTTGACCTTGTTGAGGTTGATATTGTTTCTACCATAACAGGTCTTCCATCTAAAACAAGTATTTTTATTAATAAAGAGCATGTAGACTTTGTGTTTGTTGCAGAAACATATGATACAAATATCCAAAATTAAAAATTTTATGTAAGAAAGTAAGAAGGATCTCTTCATTACTACTCGTACCAAATAGTTGTGTGAACACGCTCCGCTATTATATATACAAACTTCCGACTACATTTCATGTGAGAAAAAGTTATTACGATAAACAAAGAAAAGGTCTCCTAAAATATCTTTTAGGAGACCTTTTCTTATTAATAGATTTTGTAATTTAAGAGTAAACACTCTTAAATTACAAAATCCTCCGGAATAAACACTTTCACTTCTTTCGGCTGTACGTATACGAAATCACCCGCTTGAATGTTCAGCTGTTTGAACTGTTCTTTCGTAATTTCTGCTTCTAAATATTCATCTGTTTCGTCTCGTTTTAATTCTACATATACGACAGGTCCGACTGCGTGAGAATAAGATACTTTTGCTGGGATTGCATCTATGCTTTGTTTCGTATGAGAGATTGATAAGTCATGCGGCCTTACGTAGGCTATTCCGTCTACGTTGGAAACGTGCTTATGCTCTGGTGCTTCTAGTTCGACCGACCCTACATTTAGCTTTCCTTTATGAACGCGGCCGTGAAATAAATTTACATTTCCTAAAAAGTCATATACAAACGGACTTGCTGGGTTTTCATATACTTCTTCCGGTGTTCCCATTTGTTCAATGCAGCCTTCATTCATTACAACGATGCGGTCTGCAACGTCTAATGCTTCCTCCTGATCATGCGTTACGAATACGCTCGTAATTTGAAATTCGTCATGTAATTTCCGGAGCCATCTTCGTAATTCTTTTCTCACCTTTGCATCAAGTGCACCGAACGGTTCATCGAGTAATAAAATTTTCGGTTCGACTGCAAGTGCCCGGGCTAGTGCAATACGTTGACGTTGTCCACCAGATAATTGCGCTGGATAACGTTTAGCAAAGCCATCCATTTTTACGAGCTTTAATAATTCTATTACTTTTTCTTCTATCGCTTCTGCTGACGGTCTTAAGCTTTTCTTTCTTACTTTTAAACCGAAAGCGACATTCTCAAATACATTCATATGTTTAAAGAGCGCATAGTGCTGAAAGACGAAACCGACTTGCCTGTTTTTCACGTGAATGTCTGTTAAATCTTCCCCATCAAATGAAACAGAGCCTCCATCCGCTTCTTCTAATCCTGCAATAATGCGTAATAACGTCGTTTTCCCAGAACCTGACGGGCCTAATAAGGCAACAAGTTCACCTTTTGGAATATCCAAATGAATGTCTGTTAGTGCTTGAAATATACCATATTGCTTTGATACACCTTGAATTTGAATACTCACCGTAATCCCCCTCTTATTGTCGTTTTTCCATTCGCCATTCAATCCAGTTTTTTATAACGAGTGTAAACACTGCAATTAATGACATTAACGTCGCTACTGCAAATGCTGCTGAAAATTGATATTCATTGTACAAAATTTCAATATGGAGCGGCATCGTGTTCGTAATACCGCGCACGTGACCTGATACGACAGAAACGGCTCCAAACTCACCGATAGCACGGGCATTACATAGAATCATGCCGTATAAAAGACCCCATTTTATATTTGGAAGCGTAACGCGCCAAAACATTTTCCAGCCACTTGCGCCAAGTGATAAAGCTGCCTCTTCTTCACTTTTCCCTTGCGCCTGCATAATGGGAATTAATTCACGTGCAACGAACGGGAAGGTTACAAAGATTGTTGCGATAATAATGCCTGGTACAGAGAAAATGAGTTTCACTCCATGTTCAAGTAACCATTCGCCAAGAGCACCCCTCGGTGTGAAAAGTAAAACGAATACTAATCCTGCGATAACTGGTGACACAGCAAACGGCAATTCAATAAGGGATAGTAATACTTGTTTTCCTTTAAACTGAAACTTTGTAATAAGCCATGCGGCCGCTACCCCAAATATCGTATTAAGCGGCACAACGATTAACGCAACGAGAAGCGTTAATCTAATTGCTGAAAATGCTTCTTGATCTGTAATAGCGGCAATGTATACATCCATCCCTCTTTCAAAGGCTTTTAGAAAAATAGTTATGAGTGGCAGTAATAGAAAGAGAGATAAAAATAAAACTGTAATCGTAATTAATATGCCTGGTACAAGCTTAGATTCTTTTTTAGCTGATACGCTTTTTACTATTTTCTTTTCTAATACTGTTGGTTCCATTTTCTCTCCTCCTATTCACTTTTTAGTTCATGCCTTCTACTCCAGCTTTGAATCATATTAATAAGAAGAAGGAAAAGGAGAGAAATAATAAGCATCACAGTCGCTACAGCTGTTGCCCCCGCGTAATCATATTGTTCTAGTTTTGTCATAATCATGAGTGGTGCAATTTCTGTTTTCATCGGCATATTACCTGCGATGAAAACGACAGATCCGTATTCTCCTAATGCTCTTGCAAATGCGAGTGAAAAACCTGCAAGAAGAGCGGGAAAGATCTCTGGTAAAATGATTTTCACAAATATTTGCAAGCGAGATGCACCTAAACTCGAGGCCGCCTCTTCTACTTCTTTATCAATATTTTGCAGCACTGGTTGCACCATTCGAACGACAAATGGTAAACCGATAAAAGTAAGCGCAACGATAATTCCGAGTGATGTGAATGCTACTTTTATATGAAATACGCTTAATATTTTCCCAATCCATCCATTTTCCGCATAAAGCGTTGTAAGTGTAATACCAGCTACAGCTGTCGGAAGTGCAAACGGCAAATCAATGAGTCCGTCTAATAGTCGTTTCCCTGGAAATTTGTAACGTACGAGCACCCAAGCTATTAATAAACCGAAAATGGCATTTACAACAGCCGCTACAAATGAAGTTGTAAAACTAACTTGATAGGAATGCAACACACGCTCGTTCGTTATAACCCCAGCAAACTTCTTCCAACCTAACTGTGAAGTTTGAATAAATACGATAGAAAGTGGTATAAGTACAAATAAACTCATGTACAGCATTGTAAATCCAAGCGATAATCCAAACCCTGGTAAAACACGCTTCTTCCTCATCCTCTTTCACCTCATCCCCCTTAGCAGTACGCATTATTTTTGATAAATTTTATCGAATACGCCCCCGTCATTAAAGTGTTTCTCCTGTGCTTTTTTCCAGCCACCAAATAGTTCATCTACTGTAAATAATTGAACTTTCGGAAATTGGGATGCATATTTTTCTGCTACTTTTTCATTGCGCGGACGATAAAAGTTTTTCGCCGCAATTTCCTGTCCTTTTTCTGAGTACAAATATTCAAGATACCCTTCTGCTACTTTTTTCGTTCCTTTTTTATCAACGACTTTATCTACAACCGCTACTGGTGGTTCTGCAAGTACACTAATAGAAGGGGTTACAATTTCAAATTTATCTTTTCCAAGCTCTTTTTGAGATAATAACGCTTCATTTTCCCATGCGATTAATACGTCACCAATTCCTTTTTCAACAAATGTTGTCGTTGCTCCGCGCGCTCCTGAATCTAATACTTCTACGTTTTTATAAATTTGGCTAACAAACTCTTTCGCCTTATCTTCACTATTATTATATTTTTTCAATGCGTATCCCCACGCCGCTAAATAGTTCCAACGTGCTCCGCCTGATGTTTTTGGATTTGGTGTAATGACAGACACACCTTTTTTCGTTAAATCATCCCAGTCTTTAATTCCTTTCGGGTTTCCTTTTCGAACAAGAAATACAATTGTTGACGTGTATGGAGTGGAATTATTCGCAAGTCGCTTCTGCCAATCTTCTGCTAGTTGTTTTTTCTTGCTAATGGCATCAATATCATAAGCAAGTGCTAGTGTAACAACGTCTGCTTCTAAGCCATCAATAACAGAGCGCGCTTGACTTCCAGATCCCCCGTGTGATTGTTTTACATTTACTGTTTGCCCATGCTTCTCTTTCCAATACTTCGCAAAATCTTTATTGAAATCTTGATATAACTCCCTCGTTGGATCATAAGAAACATTTAAAAGCTCAACTGTTTTTTTATCTCCACTTCCTTCAGAATTACTAGTGGATGTTGCCGAACCACACCCTGATAAAAGTACAACTGCTGATAATAAAACACCTGTACTTTTCATAAACGCTGTCTTACCCCACTTTTTCATCGTTAAGCCCCCTTAGTTTATACAATAGAAAAAGGCACACAATATATTCACAAATGTGAACATTGTGCGCCTTCAGTTTATCTGATTAGCTTCTAATGTATTGTATTCGATTTCTTTTCATTTTAATTCTGTAATTCATATGTGTCAACTTGGAATTTATTTTTATTTCTTCGGATTTTCATACAAACTCCCTCTACATGATAATCATTATCAATATGTAAGAAAATAATAAAACATCTCTTTTTTATTTTCTACATAAATACGCTTTCCGATCATTTTTAAACAATAAATAATGTGCTGTATGAACTTTTCTCTCTACATAATCGATTGAATACGTACTGGCTGGATCTACCAAATCCCCGATCGCCCCTGAAAGGTGGTCAATTACTTTCTGCAATGTTTCTAGATTCTTCTTTTCACTCTCCACATTCATTGCATCCATAATATCACAAATCAAATATTGTACGTTCCGTAAGCGCAATTCCTTTTGTTCCATACATATATCCCCCCGTATTAGTTATATTACGGTTTAAATATATGGTTTTATAGCTTAGTCAATTCTAAAAAACAAAAGATATCCCAAAGGGGATATCTTTCTCCATTATACTTGCATCGCTTTCTCTCTCAATGCTCTTCTTAACAATTTACCCGTCGTATTCTTCGGCAATTCTATTAAAAACTCAATGCTTTTCGGCACTTTATATTTCGCTAAATGTAACGCACAGTAATGCATTAGTTCTTCTTCTGTTACGTTTGCTTGCTTCAAAACGACGTACGCCCGCACAGCTTCTCCTAAGTTTTCATCAGGAACACCGATTACAACAACTTCCGCTACTGATTCGTGCGTATATAATACTTCTTCTACTTCACGAGGATATACGTTATAACCGCCAACTAGGACGATATCTTTTTTACGATCAACGATATAGAAGTAACCTTCTTCATCCATTTTCGCTAAGTCACCTGTATATAGCCAGCCGTCTTTCAATGTCGCAGCTGTATCTTCTGGTGCATTATAGTATCCTTTCATAACGTTAGGTCCGCGAACGATTAATTCGCCGACTGCGCCGACAGGTACTTCTTCCCCAAGTTCATTTACAATTTTATTTTCTACATGCCAAATATTTGTGCCAATTGATCCTGGTTTACGAGGACGATCTAGCGGATTGAAACAAGTAACTGGTGATGCTTCTGATAAACCGTATCCTTCTGAAACAATAACGTTAAAACGTTTTTCAAAGTTTTGCAGAAGAGCAACAGGCATCGATGCACCACCGGAAATACAAAGGCGAAGCGTCTTCACATCTTCTGCGCTTGCTTCTTCAAATAAATATAAATAATTGTACATCGTCGGTACGCCAGCAAAGATCGTTGGTTCGTACGTACGGCAAATACGGAATACTTCTTTCGGACTAAATTTCGGTAACATTAAAATCGTTGCCCCGTTCACAATCGGTGCATTTACCGCAACTGTTAAACAGAATACATGGAACATTGGCAGTGCCGCAACGACGCGATCGTCAGCAGTAAATTGTAAATAAGACGCAACATCATTCGCATTACTATATAAATTTTTATGTGTGAGCATAGCGCCTTTCGGTTTTCCAGTTGTACCTGAAGTGTATAGGATAACCGCTACATCCTCTTCATCTAGTTCAGGGCCTTCGTATTGTAAATCTCCAGCCCCCACAAAACTAGTAAACGTTTTCATTTTTTCGGTTTCTGTATGGTTAAAATCTGATGAGGTTTCGCATATGATGATGTTTTCTAATGAAGGAAGTCTTGTTGTAAGAGATTGTATAACAGGTAGAAGGACGTCGAGTACGATGATTGTTTTTACATCTCCATTTTGTAAAATGTAATGCATTTCGTCTGCTGTATAAATTGGATTAACTGGAATAACAGTTGCTCCGGCTTTCATTGTTCCGTATAAACCGACCAAAAAATGTGGTGAGTTCCCAACAACTAATGCGACATTGTCCCCTTTTCCAATGCCCATTTCTGCTAAATTGCTAGAAAACCTTGTGACCATTTTGTTTAATTGGTCATACGAGACCGACTGATCCATAAATATATAAGCCGGTTTATCCCCCTTCTTTTTTGCCGTTTCAGCCAAAGATTGAACGAGATTCACAAAAACCCCACCTTTATAAAATTTAGAATATTTAAAAATTCTAAATTAATTATATTAAAAGAAAATTAAAGTGGCAAGTGATATTCTATTAACTGCATATAGACAGATCACCTTCTCTTAGTTTACTTTGGAAGAATAAGGGGATTTTATTTGTAAGTAATTTATGAAACTAGACCAGAAATCATTTTAGGATAATATGCATTCATCTTTTCTCTAAGTTTATTAAGTTCCTCTTTATTTAACGTCGTATGCTCGCCGTGCAAGTTAAGAGCGTCCGCTCCATCTTCATGAAAATACACCGTAACATATAACGTCGGTAACCCTTTGTTGTTTTCATCTATTGATAAGACGACATCTGGCTTTTTATTAACAGTGCTGAATGTTTCATTTCTTTTCCACTTCTTATTTTGAAACATGTCTTGTATATCATGTATCTTTCGTTTGTTATCTGTATGCGTAAAATATATAACATTATCCTCCGCTGGTTTTCCGATAGACAAAATTGTACGACTTGAGGGCGATTCACTGCTACACGCTGTCATTCCGATGACGAAGCTGAGTAATAATACAACGTACATTACCCTTTTCATATCAATCCGCCTCCTTTTGAATATATATTCCTTTATAAGAGGCAGATGTCCTGTGATTTTATGTTTTGTGGTAAATGAAATTATATGAGCGATTTTCCAAATATATCAGCGCAACTCGGTTTATATCGGCGATTCTCCAAATATATCAGCGCAACTCAATTTATATCGGCGATTTTTCAGTTATATCGACTTACCGACAAAGCCTGACAATCTACGCAAAAAGAAAGAGGCTGCCCGTTATGGTAG